>JAYWMP010000015.1:0-6992 GCA_035873255.1 Nitrospirota bacterium | reverse complement strand
ATTTTAAAAAGGAGAGGAATCATGTCGGAGAAACAGAATTCGGTAGTCTCGATTTTCAACACACATACCGAGGCGGAAGATGCGATCAGAGAGCTGCAGAAATCCGGATTTGAAATGAATAAACTGTCCATTGTGGGCAAGGACTATCACACAGAGGAAAATGTGGCTGGATATTACAATACCGGAGACCGTGTCAAATACTGGGGGAAGTTAGGAGCATTCTGGGGAGGCTTATGGGGGTTTCTCTTCGGCTCGGCATTCTTTATTATCCCCGGCATAGGGCCTGTTGTTGTTGGAGGTCCACTGGTAGCATTAATTGTCGGCACCCTTGAGGGGGCGGCGGTTGTTGGTGGGCTGAGCGCTGTCGGCGCGGCGCTTTTCAGTATCGGGATACCAAAAGACAGCATCGTGAAATACGAGACATCCCTCAAGTCGAATAAATTCCTGCTGATCGCCCATGGAACCATAGAGGAAGTCGAACATGCGCGCAAGATACTGGAGGCGACAAACGCGACCGAGACAACGGTTCATAATGGTTGAAGCAATACTGTTGCTAATTCTTACATCATCCGGTATTGCCGCATATTCTTTTTTGAGCCCCCGCATCGTAAACGCCCTGAGGAATTGCAGCCGGAATTCACAAAAAAAAGAAAATCTCCCGTATCGCAGGAGACCATAAAGCAAGGAGGCGTAATAATGGGGAAAAAGCCGTATATCATCCTGGCTGCCGGTATATTAACGGCGGCTTTCGTATGCACAGCCACTGTCTATTCCGATACTACCAGGGAAGAGCTTACCGCCTCATCCGTCAAAGCCGTCACACCAGCGGTTGATACATGGTATGTGAGTGGTTGATTAACCATGCATGAAGAAGCTTATTATCAGCGATCTCTAAGCAAAGCACAGGAAAATACTCTGCTGCGCTCTGTTTATAACTGGATGATGCTGGGCTTGTGCATCTCGGGTTTCACCGCATATTTTGCCGCTAACAGTTTGGGGGTCCGGCAAATAATATTTGGCGACTCTTACACGATATGGATTTTATTCATCATGGAATTAGGGCTGGTATTTGCAATATCCGGTGGGATAAACCGGATGACCGCATCCACTGCTTCCGGGTTATTTCTTCTGTTTTCTTTTATAAACGGTCTCACCCTCTCTTCAATTTTTCTGATTTATACTGCCAGCTCGATTACGTCCACTTTTTTTGTTACCGGTCTCACATTTGGAACAATGAGCGCTTACGGGTATTTCACAAAGACAGACCTGACTTCCTGGGGGAAATATCTGTTCATGGGCCTTATCGGCATTATTATCGCCTCGGTGGTTAATATGTTTTTGCACAATCCGGTCGTTGACTGGCTTGTGAGTTATATCGGGGTCGTTATCTTTGTGGGACTCACGGCTTACGATACCCAGAAAATCCGGCTGTTAGGGGAAAAAATGGGGGCGGCGGACAGCGAACAGTACGGCAAATCCGCCGTGGTCGGGGCATTGGCCTTATACCTGGATTTTATCAACCTGTTCCTGATGTTTCTGCGTATTTTCGGAAGGGGTAGAGATTAACAGGCAATCTGTATTTAAACAGGAGACGCGGATGAATAGATGAAGCATTTTGATGTTCATGTTATATTTAATGAAATTACAAGGGAGGAGAAAGATGGAAAAAACAATGGGAAAATTTGCCGACTGGTTCATAGAACATGATAAATTTATCATGGAGGCCCGACTTAAACAGGAAAAGCATACACTGAAGAAGGAACTGCGTCTGCTGGAAGATGAGAGGGACAGGATGCGAAGTTACCTGAACCGGATTGACGCCATGATTGAAAAAGAGGAGAAGTCGAAATCCGCTTTCACCGATAAATCCGATATGGGCGGCCCGCAAATGTGGAGTCAGCTGGAAAGCAGACTTGCAGACTGGGAAAAACGTTTTGTTAAACTCTGGTCAAAGAAACCCCGGGATTATATGGACATAGATCGCGAGTATATAGCAAAAGAACTTCCCCTGCTGAATACTGAAAAGAACGCGATAGAAACGAGGCTGAGGAAGATTGAGGAACTCATCGCCAAGACCAGTATTCTGATAGATGACCTGAACGAAGACCTCTGCCGGGAGCTTTCCGGGGGGCGTTCCCTGGCCGCCGTGGGTGAGGCGATAGTGGAGGAGTTCGGTCGGCGGTTGATGAGCGCATATAGTGAAGGAAGAAAAAAATTCCGGGATTTTCTCGAAGCTCATTATAGAATCAACAAGGCCGCATCCAGAGACCTGTTGTCCCTTCTGGAAGAATCAGGGATGCTCCGGTATCGGTTTGATCTTTCCGATAAAGATAAAGGCACGCCCCTGGTATATTACGCTCCGGGTGAATTTTCCTATGTGGCTGATCCCGGGGTCATTTATCACCTGGAAGGCTGGTGGGAGATCATCGCATAACATCAGAATCAAGCGGTACTGGAACACAGAAATCCATCTTCTTCCGGGACCCGATCAAAAGAGAGGAGATAGAGGCGATACAAATACTTCCATGGGTACAGGGGCACGCATCTTTATGCCCTGTTGTCCCATCCCGTAAATATTCACTTGATACGATGACTTCCATTTGCACCCTCCTTAACTCATCCTGATTTCTCCGGCATCTGCCGTGAGACGGTCAAAAACGCCGGGCATTATGTTACGCAAACCTTGCCCTTATCCCAGCTACAATCCTGTACCTCCACGCCCACCGACCGTTATCCGCACATGGTGACAGCCGCGACGCCTTACCGATAATATATCTGTTGCCTCTCCATACAACCGTATTTGACAGTAGTGGAACAAACCACATGAATCCGACCACCATGTCCTTTACCGGCGACAGCATATAAAACAGGGGGCTTATGTCCGCCTTTATCCTCCTGCCAAGATAGAGATCTCCCATGATTTTGAGTGAACTCGTAAAAAGGGCGAGGGACATGGTCATTCTGGTAGGCCCGTATAGAAATACCGGGACAAAAGACATGAATACGGTATTGGCAACCAGCTCGGATAAATATTGCACACCCCCTATTCTCCACCTGAGCTTGCCCCATCTTATGTGCCTGTTAAGAAAATTTTTCATTCCCCAATACTTGTTCACCGTATTTATCGTGTAGTCCGAGAGCGCCACCCTCCGGCCCATATCTTTCATCCTTTTCCCGATGATGTAATCCTCGGCAAGAAGGTCCTTTACTGCTTTAAACCCGCCTATGGACTCAAGGTCGCTCTTGCGCATCAGCATGGACTTTCCAACAACACAGGGCGTCTTCAGGAATTTATCCAGAAAACACACGCTCCCGATAACAAAGGAATTCAAGTGCAGGTTCTCAAATATCGCCCCGGCTGTCCGCCCGCCCACACCTCTGATCACACTGCTCACGAGACCGACCGCAGGGTCGTCCATATGTTTTACTATCTCCTTTAAGTAGTCCTTACCAACCAGCACATTGCTGTCACTGATAAGGATATGCTCATACTTTGATGCTTTATAGGCAGGAACAAGGTTGTTAACCTTTGGATTCAGTCCGTCATTACATCTTTCAATCATAATAGAGATATTCCTGTCAGTATGTTTATCTTTTATCTTTCGGGCTACTTTGTATGCAAGGTCGTTGCGGTCCTGGAGTGAGAATATAATTTCAAACTCGGGATAGTCCTGCATACAGAAACTTTCGAGATTATCAAATAAATTGTCGTCTATCCCCTTCAGGGGTTTAAGGATTGAGACAGGGGGAAAAGGACCGGGAAAGGTTGGCCCCTCCCTGGAGCTTTTGGAAGAAGTATGCGAATGCACCGCGACTATTTGAAACACATAGCCTATAAGTCCAACGATAGTAATACCCGCAAAAACCCAGAATATCTCCATCTTTCTCCTCCTTTTACAATGCCTGGCGATTATATGGCGATTAAATCTCTTCTCCTGTCAGTTCTAACTCCTGAATAGAGTTATAGCGACACCTTTGTTATGCCGTATACATTGTTTGACCGAATCAACATCTTTTTCGCAGTTCAACAGTGTCTTCCACGAATATATGTGACGGACTTTATGGAAATCACTGTTTGCGATATAGGGATACTTTTTCAGACTGATTACATTAAAGACATCGTCCCTGTTGGCTATTTCCCATGCATCTATGTACTTGGCGTATCTCTCCCTGTTGTTCCAGAGGAACAGGGCATTCCTTGACAGGTCGGACATGTAGTGCGGATGACATGCTATCACCAGGGCGTTCTGTTTCTTTGCCTCGAGAAATATCTTTTCGTAGCTCCAGCAGGCAGGAACAAATTCCTTTATATCAAGAAGAAGGAAATGGGCGGATTTATCGGCGGAGAGGTAATTCTTGCTTATCTCAACACCTGGAATAACAAGCAATCCATACTTGTTCCATGCCCTTTCCGCCTCCTTCCGGATATTAGTCATATACGTATCAAAATTATCTTCCCTGACCGAGAATTTCAGTTTATGTGTAAGCCTTCCCATTGTTGTGTCCCCGTTGACCACATGGTCGGTTATGGCTATCACGTCAAAACCAGCCTGACCAAAGAGATCAACTGTTCTTGCAAGGTCTACGGAACCATCGGAGTACCTTGTGTGAATATGAAAATCACACAGTAACATTGTAATTAATTATAGGTCTCTCTTATTACAGGGAGATGAAGGAACGGTTAACTTTCAGTTAAACCGAAGTTCTGCGTCTGATGAGATCTGAATAATACGCTGCAGCAGCGGTAGGCTTGCGCTCGAGGGTTTCAAAATTGACGCTGTAAAGGCCGAAACCCGCATCAAGCCCCCTGAGCCATTCGTAGTTGTCGATCAGGGACCAGTAGAAATAACCCCGAATATCAATACCCCGTTTCAGACATTTTTCCAGGACATCCACATGTCTTTTCATGAATTTTATCTTTTTCCGGTCATTCCTGGTCGCTATGCCATTCTCTGTTATTATTAATGGGACCCCATGTCCTGATGCCTGGTTCAGTACTCTTTTAAGGCCCTGGGGATGTATCTCCCATCCCATATCAGTAAGCCCGTAACCCTCGATGTCCCTGTGTCTCAGCTCAATCCCCATCTTTCTGAAAGGATTGAATCTCAGGTGCATCCGTGTATAATAATTCACACCTAAGAAATCGAGCTTGCCTTTTATCGGGACGGATGTCTCTATCTCCCTTCTGAACGGAAATTGTATCCTCAATCTGCCGGTGCTGAAGGCATCCAGCAGGGAATGATTATAAAAGTGTTTGGCGATTCTGGACAGGAACCTGTCCGCCGGATTCCATCTGTTCCAGGGGGCAAAGGCCGCCATATTATGGGCGACACTCACCATCGCGTCAGGGACATGCGAATGGATAATATCGTATGCCTTCCCATGGCATATGAGGATGTTCTTTAATGCTTTTAAAGCCAACGGGACATCCTTGATGCCGGGAGGCATGCACCCCTCAAGATACCCGCCAAGAATAAGCACATATGGTTCATTGAATGTTATCCAGTATTTTACACTTTTCAACCTTGAGACGACCTTCTCCGTATAACAGAGAAACTTTTCAACAGACGCATTGTCATGCCATGCCTTTTTGATGAACCATAGGGGATGAGTGAAGTGGTGGATTGTGACCATAGGCGTAATATTATTTTCCAGCAGTATATCGATTATCTCCTGATAATGTGCTATCGCCTCATAGTCCCATACGTTCTCTTCGGGCTGTATCCTGCTCCACTCCAGGGAGAAACGGTAGGAATTTACACCCAGTTCCTTAAGTAATCCCAAATCTTCTTTATAGAGGTCATAGTGCTGTGTTATGTCCGGTGTTTCGCTTAAAGTCTGGTCCCATGAAGCCCAGTCAGCATTAGCGGAACCTTCGAGTTGAAAGGCCGATGTTGCGATACCCCAGAAGAAACCGGGAGGAAAGCCCTTGTTCCAATGCCGGGAGACCATTCAGGCAAGTCCCCTCAACGGTTTTTGCCTGCTACTGTCGGAATGCGCTATGATGTCCAGAGGGCTGACCAGTCCTGAAGAAAAAAACTCACATAGTAAATTGTACATGCCTCGTATCTTCTGCCTGTACATAACTTCATGTTAGCGCAGTCAATGGATGCTACCTCTATGCCTCCCACTCTACACGTCCTGTCCTTCATTTCCAGATATTGACACATGCTCTCCTCCTTTTCCCGTAAGGAACAGACACTGTTTAATAGTGCAAATTCCTGTATCATCGTTTCCGCGTTCCTGTTTGTCTTTATGGAAGGCGCATCTTCGGAATTCCATCTGATATTAAATATCATAGCAGCATAATGTTACAGGAATGTTAAGGAGAGGTTAAGCCTGGGACCGGATGAACCGTTGGCGTTCAGGGCCTGTCTTTTAATTATATCCTTCTCCTTTTCCACTTCTGCTGATCTCTTTTCCGGAAAATCCCGGCATAAAACCAGACACACATATTTAAAAGTTGATAAACAGGATTTAATCCAGAGAGCTTTTATAATGTATAATACGTAGAGATTGGAGGGTTGGATGTCTACGGCGCATATTGAAATACCAGGAGACCGAACAACCGGGTTTTGCAAAAGAAATCATATCCGCAGGTTAGCTCTTTTTGGTTCTGTTATCCATGGCAATCCCGGATGATTGAAGCATTAGATAAGATTATACCGGTCCTGCTGTATATTTATTTATGAAACAGGATGAGTTCAATACAACCAAATTACCGCGAGGCATAATACCTCCTGACCCTGTTGGGCCTGACTCTCTAAAGGGCGTCCCCCGGCAGCAGACTAATCCATCTCGCTGGGATGGTACCGGGTGGAATGCCTTTGTTGTAGAACTCACATCTAAGGGCATAATAATCAATCAGAGCCTGGCCAGCCGCTCGATATACATTACTGATGGAGGCGGCGTGGCCATGGGCCTGCCCCGAGGTGTGCTCGTGGCCAGATCGTCCGAGGACGTAGCAACAATCCTCAAGGCTGCCCAGAAAT
>JAYWMP010000164.1:0-3016 GCA_035873255.1 Nitrospirota bacterium | reverse complement strand
ATTATCCACCTGGATTATCGTCAGTATTATCATGAACAGAGGGTAGTCACTGGGTATTCGACGGGCGATTTTGCAATATCCGTTGAAAAACTCTGATTGAAGCGGGAATGAATATCAGGTTTAAAGAAAGTTCCGGAAAATTAGTGATTTCCTGACAGACATATGATATTTAATCTTAGTATTATGATGCTACTGCAATGTGCCGTGATATTTCTGGCCATCAGACTTACTTACGTCACGGGAAGACATATCTCCTGGATATATATCGTAATAGCCTATTTACTTGTCGCCGCCTGGTATGGCGTTTCCCTGATTAGTTTAATTTCCGGCAGGGAGATCATCCCCTTTGGCCCTCCGGACCAACTGGCGGCTATTGTTGCAACCGCGTTCACCGTGCTTGTTCTTTTGCTGGTCCAGCCTGTTTTTGGTTCGATGAAACGGACGGAAAAGGCTTTGCGTGAGTCCGAGAAGAAATATCGTGATTTATACGATACCGCGCCGGATATGTATTATTCACTGGATAAGGACCGGATAATAATTGATTGCAATAAAACCACAGCAAAGATGCTCGGGTATGCCAGGGAAGAAATTGTGGGGACCCCGATTACTGATTTTATGACCGGGAAATCCAGGAGTCTTTTTGAAACGACTTTCAAGGAGTTGAATGAGGCGAGAATTTACATGAACCTTGAAAGGGAATTTGTCAGAAAGGACGGCGTGGTCTTTCCCGTGATTTTAAATGTTTTTGGTGAGTTTGATCAGCTTGGGAAGTTGATTAAAACAAAGACGATCGCCAGGGACATCACCCAGAGAAAGGCGATGGAGGAGAAACTGCGCTGCCTGTCGGTTACGGATGAACTGACAGGACTTCTCAATAGGCGGGGCTTTTTCACACTTGCTGAACAGCAGCTGAAGATAGCCGACAGAAACGAGCGAAGGGTTTTTTTCCTTTTTGCGGACCTGGATGATCTCAAGGTTATAAATGATACCCACGGTCACAGGGAAGGTGACCTCGCTTTGTTCAGCACGGCAAATATTCTTAAAGAAATTTTCCGTGACTCAGACATCATCGCCCGTGTCGGTGGCGATGAATTCGCCGTTCTTATGACGGACTGCGGGGATACGGATTTCGAAGAGGTTGTGATGGAACGAATAAAAGAGCAGATATATCTGCACAACAGGGAGGAATTATATCGGCATATATTATCAATCAGTGTAGGGATCGTATATTACAACCATGAAGAACCATGTTCCATCTATGAACTTGTTGCAAAGGCCGACGCACTGATGTTTGAACAAAAAAAGAAAAAGAATGCCAAATGATCGATATGGCGGGGCGGACGGGGATCGAACCCGCGACCTCCGGCGTGACAGGCCGGCGTTCTAACCAGCTGAACTACCACCCCCTAAAAGGATCAACAGTCAAAAAGATCAATAAAAAAAACTACTACCAGCCACCGCAGAAAATGGATGGTAGGCGGAACAGGGATCGAACCTGTGACCCCAGCCTTGTAAGGGCTGTGCTCTCCCAGCTGAGCTATCCGCCCCCGAGATATATTTTATACTACAAACCAGCTTTTTTTGTCAACCGCCGGGGCTGTTATTTATACTTATCCTTCCGGTTTCAGGGTCGTAATTAAACCCTGAAAAATCTATTTCCGACGACGATTTCACCAGGTCACTCAGTTCATCAAGGTTTTCAGGGTATTTATCATTTTCAGCGTAATAGACCTGAATCGCCATTTTTAAGGCGTGGAGGTTTGCGATTGCTCCCGCCTCTCGGCCTTTCCTGTATGAATTAATCAGGTTATCGCCAACTTCAGCCACGGGGTTTTTCGGTTTTTCATCACAGGCGGACAAGGATGATAAAATTATCAGAATTATAAAAAATAATCGTTTCAACGTAATCTCCTGTTTTTTTTATTCCGTTTAAAAATTCGCAAATTAATTATATCACAAAAAATCCGTCTGTAGATATTGCTTTTCCTGGCGCTATGCTTTTGTCTTCACTCCTCACTTTCGTTGCTATGCTCTCTGCGCCATGCGCTTTGCTTTTCATAGCCCTTCCAGGTTCCACTTTTTAAGGTCTTCTTTTATTCCGCTTATGTCCATGCCGCTTTCGATCGCCCGGAGAATCTTCTTCTTTTCTCTTATATCCCCATAAAGTATGACACCGGTTATGCGGTTGTCCCCTATTACGATTTTTTTATAAATAAAATTATCGATGTCCTTTACGGTTATTGACTCTTTTTCTCCTTCCGCGTCGATGTCTCCGGCCGCAACAAGGTCTATGTCGGCAACTTTAAGTGTGTTGGATATGGTCGTTCCCTGATATACGGAATTTCCACCGGCCATATTTATGCCGGCTGTTTCACCCTGTTTTTCGGCTGCCGGCCATATGCCGTAACAGATACCGTTGTGCTGCACAAGATCACCTGCGGCATAAATGTCCGGAATGCCGGTTTCCATCCGGTCGTTGACAACCAGGCCTTTTTCTATCTTAAGCCCAAGCTTTTGGGCCAGCGCTGAATTTGGCCTGACGCCTGCTGAGATGATTATCATGTCGCATTCAATCGTTGAGCCGTCTTCCATGATCAGCGCCTCTGCTTTATCACGTCCCGTTATCTCACGGGATTTAGCCCCAGGATAGAAGCTGAAACCCATTTTTTTCATCTGTCGTTCGAGTATTTCCGAGCCGACGGGGTCCATCTGCCTCGGAAGCAGCCGGGAGAAGAACTCAACGACCGTTATATTGTGTCTGCCTGTCCGCATAAGGCCGTAGCCTGCCTCAAGCCCGAGAACGCCTCCTCCGATAATAAGGGTGTTATGAGACAGTTTTTCATTGTATTCCCTTATGGCGATAGCGTCTTTTAATGTCCTGAGCGTGAAAACCCCTTTTTTGCCTGCGCCCGGAATCGGGGGGACAAAAGAGAGACCTCCTGTAGCCAGAAGCAGCCGGTCATATTTTATGCTGCTTCCCCTGGAGGTTGTAATCTCTTTTTTCTTGATGTCTATG
>JAYWMP010000158.1:0-6765 GCA_035873255.1 Nitrospirota bacterium | reverse complement strand
TCATCTTCGTTCATGTTTATCTGGCAACGCTCGGACATACTGTGACCGCGCATATAAAGGCAATGGTTACAGGTTATGAGGAAATGGAAGAGGAACGCGGACACTGATCCGGACTGTTTTTTAGAGGGGCCGTTAATAACGGCCCCTGAATTTTAATTCACCCCGCTGCTGCGCGCCCGCTCTTATGTGACCTGCAGGTTCATTACAATGAATGCGTGGCGGCTTTTATCTCTTCAAGTTTTTTTAACGCCCTGCCTGAATCGAACGAGTCCCTGGCCATCTCAAAGGCAATTCCAAGATCAGGCGCCTTTCCGGAGACCGCGATGCCGGCGGCGGCGTTTATCAGGACAATGTCCCGCTTATGGCCTTTTTCTCCATTGAAAATCCGGAGGATGATATTCGCGTTTTCTTCCCTATCGCCCCCCAGCAGGTCTTCCTTCTTTCCACGACCGAGTCCGAAGTCTTCGGGAGACAGATACATATCTTCGACTTTTCCATTCCTGAATCTCGATACCTTTGTCCCGTTGGTAATGGTGATCTCATCAAGGCCGTCTTCCCCATGCACCACCATCGCGTCCTCGGCGCCGAGATTGCCCAGCACCGCGGCCAATGTCTGTGTAAGCCTGCTGGAGAAGACCCCTAAAATCTGTCTTTTTGCGCCCGCAGGATTAGTTAACGGCCCGAGTATGTTGAAGATGGTCCTTATTCCCATCTCGCGTCTCGGCCCGACAGCATATTTCATCGCGGGGTGAAACATGGGAGCGAACAGAAAACCGAACCCTGTGTCAAAAATGCACTTCTCCACTTTCTCCGGCGTGAGGTCTATTTTTATGCCGAGAGCTTCAAGGACGTCCGCGCTCCCGGACTGGCTCGAGACCGCCCGGTTGCCGTGCTTAGCCACGGGAACGCCTGCCGCGGCCACAACTATGGCGGTGGCCGTCGATATATTAAAAGTATGCGACATATCTCCACCTGTGCCGCATGTATCCAGGACGCCTTCAGGGGCCTTTATAGTGGAAGCCTTCTCCCTCATTATTCTGGCGGCCCCCGTTATCTCCTCGATCGTCTCTCCCTTAATTCTGAGTGCTGTCAGAAAAGAGCCTATCTGCGCTTCCGTGGCCCTGCCCTCCATTATCTCTTTCATACACTCAGCCATTTCCGACTCCGACAAATTGATGTCGCTGACCAGCAGGTTAATCGCCTCTTTAATCATCTTCCCTCTCCATATCAAAAGATTAAATTGAATTTTAACATATCCGGCCACAGGGAATCACATGAATAGCTCCGGACCGGAAACCGGCTGTATCCTTGCTGAAAAAGCGTCCGATAGTGCAAAATATCAGCTAAGTTCAAATCAGGAGAAGATATGCCTATACGCATCGGTGTTATAGGTGTCGGCTACCTCGGCCAGCATCATGCAAGAATCTTAGCGGAAATCGAAGGTGCGGAACTGGTTGCTGTTGCCGACACAGACAGCAGAAAATCGGAAGAGATCGCAAGGACTTACGGATGCAGGTCCTTCTCAGGCTATGCCGACATGATCGGAATATGCGATGCGCTCTGCATCGTGACCCCGACAACAACACACCACGGTATTGCCATGGAGTGTCTCAGTGCCGGCAAGGATATTCTGATAGAAAAACCGATAACCGAAAATCCCGAAGAGGCCGGAGAGATTGTTGCAGAGGCGGAAAAGAACGGACTGGTTCTGCAGGTCGGGCACCTGGAAAGGTACAATCAGGGTATTATTGCAGCCGCAGAGATGATAAGGGAGCCGAAATTTCTGGAGTCGGAACGCCTCTCCCCGTTTCTTGGACGAGGGACCGACGTTGACGTCACACTGGACCTGATGATACACGATATCGATATAATATTAAGCATAGTGAAATCAGGTATAAAGGACATAAAGGCGGTCGGGGAGACCGTTCTGTCCGAAAAAATAGACGCTGCAAAGGTCTGGATTGAATTCGAAAATGGATGCAACGCCCTGATGACGGCAAGCAGGCTTTCTTCCAGAAAACAGCGGACGCTGAAGGTATTTCAGAAAGACGCCCGCATTGTGATTGACTATCAGCAACAGGAGG
Source organism: Nitrospirota bacterium (assembly GCA_035873255.1). Lineage (GTDB taxonomy): Bacteria > Nitrospirota > Thermodesulfovibrionia > Thermodesulfovibrionales > UBA6898 > JAJRYC01. The sequence goes on along the minus strand of JAYWMP010000158.1, from coordinate 4,681 downwards.
TCAGCCGTCATTACAAAAACGGCGCTGAAATATCCTCTGATGTTATAAAACCTGAAACAAAAGAGCCCCTGAAAGAGGAATTGAAAGATTTTATTTATTGCGTAAAAAACAGGAAAAAACCCGGGGTCTCGGGCGTCGAGGCGATGGATGCGCTGGATGTTGTACTCAGGATAACAAAAATCCTGCATTCCTGATTCAGGAAAATTTTCCGGACGGAGATACTTTAATATGGTTCCAATGATCGACATTAAGAAGCAGTTTGAAGAGATAAAAGACGAGATCTTCGAGATGCTCTCGGGGATTCTCGACAGTTCACAGTATATACTTGGGCCGAGGGTCCGGGAACTCGAAAAAAACATTGCCGAATATCACGGGGTGCCTGCCGCCGCAGGGGTGGCTTCAGGAACAGACGCACTTCATCTCGCCCTGCAAGCCCTGGGCATAGGCAGGGGCGATGAGGTGATAACAACCCCCTTCACTTTTTTCGCAACCGCGGAAGCGATTTTATATACCGGAGCAACACCGGTATTCGCGGACATAGAGCATGACACCATGAACATAGATCCCGCAAAGATCGAGGAGAAGATAACCGAAAAGACAAAGGCGATACTGCCTGTGCATATCTTCGGTCATCCGGCGGATATGGTGAAGATTGCCGGTATAGCCAAAAAATACAACCTGAGAATAATTGAAGACTGCGCGCAGTCGTTCGGAGCAGCCATAGACGAAAAAAAGACAGGGAGCTTCGGTGACGCGGGCTGCTACAGTTTTTATCCGAGCAAAAACCTCGGGGCGTTCGGTGACGGGGGAATGATAACAGTAAACGATCCATCGGTCGATGACCGGATAAGAAGCCTGAGAAACCACGGCTCAAGACAGGCCTACAGACATGAAAGCATCGGATTCAACAGCCGGCTGGATGAGATACAGGCAGGGATGCTTTTAGTGAAATTCAAACGCATCGATACATACAACGCAAAGAGAAGACAGAAGGCCGCCTTATATAATGAACTGCTTTCAGATGAAATATTAAAGCCTGCCGACAGAACCGGCATAACCCATGTCTATCACCAGTATACGATCAGGAGCGCGAAAAGGGACGAGATACAGAAGCGTCTGCGCGACAGCAGTATCTCCTCTGTTGTTTATTATCCCATACCCCTGCACCTTCAGGAAGCGGTCGGCTTTCTGGGATATAAAAAGGGAGACTTTCCCGTGGCGGAAGGGGCGGCTGAGAAGGTTCTTTCCCTGCCCATCTACCCGGAACTGGAAGAAACGTCCATAAAGGAGATAGCGGATATAATCAATAATGGCTGAGACGGTCATGATTGTTACGGGAGAGACTTCCGGCGAGCTATATGGCGCCCTGCTGGCCGTCTCCCTGAAAAAGAGACTGCCTCATCTGCATCTGATCGGCATCGGCGGCGAAAGGATGAAAGAGGCGGGAGTTGAGCTGATTTCAGGCATTGCCGGCGCATTCGGGATCGCCGAAGCTATCTCCTCCATAAACGCCATCAGAGAGACTTTCAGGAAGGCAACCGGGGCACTGGAGAGGCATAAACCGGATGTGCTCGTACTGATAGACTATCCTGACTTTAACCTGAAACTCGCCCGGGAGGCAAAAAAACACAATATTAAAGTCTTCTATTATGTGAGCCCCCAGGTATGGGCATGGAGGAAAGGGCGGGTAAAGAAGCTTGCCGCATTAGTCGACAAAATGGCGGTGGTGCTGCCTTTTGAAGAAGAAATTTACAGAAACTCCGGCCTTGACTGTGAGTTTGTAGGACACCCTGTCTTTGACGAGATACAGGACATCGGGAACGACAAAAGGGAGATCAGGAAGGAATTGGGAATGGAGGAAGACAGGCCACTGATTTCGCTGCTGCCCGGCAGCAGGCCGCATGAACTCGACAGGCTTCTGCCCGTTCTGCTGGAAACAGCAAGAGAATTCAGCCAAAGCTTCAGAAATTTTCAGCTCTGCGTCCCTTTAGCTCCGAACACGGATATTCAGCAGTACAGCCATATCATCGACAAGCTGAAACAGGAGGGTGTCGTGATAAATAAAGGCGAGTCCCTTAAAGTCCTGGCCGCCTCGGACCTGGCGGTAATCGCGTCCGGCACAGCTTCATTGCAGGCTGCTCTGCTCGGGGCGCCGATGGTGGTCATTTACAAACTCTTCCCCCTGACCTTCTGGATCGGGAAACTGATCGTCAGGATCAGGCATATCTCCCTTGTTAATATACTCTCCGGCAGGGAAGTGGTAAAGGAACTTCTCCAGTCGGACGTCACCCATCAAAACATAAATGATGAGCTCAGGGAGATCCTGCTCAATAAGGAATATAAAGAGAATATGCTGAAGGCTTATGATAATATCAGAGAAATGTTCTCGGGGAAGCGGGCCTCGGAAAGGGTCGCGGAGATGGTGGCTGAAATGGCTGGAAGTGAAAAGTGAATGCGCAGACTTGACCTGAAAAACCGGGCGGCCACAAAAATCATCAAACTTTTATACTAACGACCAAAAAATGTTTATTATTTATAGCCTGCTATATATCCTGGCGATCATCGTCTTATTCCAGCCGCAATACTTTAAAAGGCCGAAAGACCTGCGGCATAAATGGTTAAATGAGAAGCTTGGGAGTATTCCCGAAACCGATTCAGCCATATGGATACATGCCGTCTCGGTCGGCGAGGTCAACGCCTCCATCCCCCTGATAAAAAAACTCAGGGCGAAATACCCCCGGTTTCCGATCGTCCTTTCGACAATAACCGATACAGGCCGGAGGGTTGCTATGGACAAGTCGCCCGAAGGGACAGAGGTAATATATCTGCCGTTCGATATCACCTTCATACTGAAAAGATGTCTCAGGAGGGTCAGACCGAAGATATTCATAGCGATCGAGACCGAACTCTGGCCGAACATCTTCAGGGTCATGGCGGAAAACAGTGTGCCGGTCATCATCCTGAACGGCAGGATATCCGGAAAATCCGCGAAAAGATACAGGAAAATCTCCTTTTTCATGAAAAAGGTCTTTTCTTACGTGAAAATATTCGGGATGCAGAGTCTGCTTGATGCGGACAGACTGGAATCAATAGGCGCTGACAGGGCGAAAATCATTATAACCGGCAACTTCAAATACGATATGGACATGTCCGGTGGAACACCATCCTGGGCCGAGGGCCTAAAAGGACCCGTAATAGTCGCCGGGAGCACCCACAGCGGCGAGGAAGAGATAATCCTGTCGGCCTGCATGGAAAACCTGGACGGATTTCCCGGGCTGAAACTCATATTAGCCCCGAGGCACCCTGAAAGGTTCAAAGAAGTCGAAGACATGCTCAGGAGAAAAGGCATATCATATGTAAAACGCTCGGAGTTCGCGAACGGTAATAAACAGCCCTGGACTTCCGAAAATCTGGTGGTCCTGCTCGACAGCGTAGGTGAATTATCATCTGTTTATGGAATCGCAGACATAGCGGTTATCGGTAAAAGTTTCACCGGGTTCGGCGGACAGAACCCTCTGGAGCCGGCATACTGGGGAAGGCCGGTCATCTGCGGTCCGCATATGGAGAATTTTCCGTTTATCGGTGAATTCTGCAAAGAAGGGGCTGCGTTTGAAGTCGAGGCCTCCGGTCTGGGGAGAAAGATAGGAGAACTGCTCCTTGACCCCCGGAAGAAAGAGATATCCGGGGAAAAGGCAAGGGCATTATTTATTAAAAACGCCGGGGCGGTCGACAGGGCCGTGAAGATCATCGGAGAATATCTGAATTAGGTATTTCCCGGCCCGCGCATACCCGCCTGCCGCTTCTGTTTTGGGTTGCATTTCAGGTGAATTTTGACGGATTTTGATGGTTTATGATATATTGATAAGTCTGAAACTATTGAATTTTGGGGAGTCGTCCAATGGCAAGACGGCAGATTCTGGTTCTGCTTATAGGGGTTCGAATCCTCTCTCCCCAGCCACCACTCTCAGGGTATAATTAATTCTATAGTGATTCATTTGTCCAACCCTTCAGATGGCTGGATGACATCTTGCATGTACTGGTGGGCTTGGCGCCCAATTCAAAAAGATTTTTAGTGTATTCACTTTCAAAGGTCCTTACTGGCTTGCCCTGCTCGATCCACTTTTTGCAGAGCGTCTCTGTTTTACTGTCGGGTTCCGCGTATGGGACAAAGAATTCATCTGAAATGGCTGCGACAAATTGATTGCGTTTATCAGCCCTCTCTGATGATATGCGATTATGTTTTATATCAAAGGGAGACAGAAAAAGCAGCCGCCCTTCTTCAATTGGCTTTTTGTATTCCGGCTTAATACGCATATTTTCAATACTTCTGGCAGGGCAAATAATAACAGATTGCTTTCCCCGCAATAAGATATTCAGGCATTCACGCTCTATTGGTGAATGGAAACCACTGATAACCGTAATGTCCGATACTCTTGATTCTTTCATGAAATCATAGGTTTTTATAATAAGGCTGCCGGGACATTTTTTTGAACTGAAAATGGCAAGGGTATTGTTTTGCAGGATGTCGGGATTGCCGATGGCCGTAATTGTCTCCGGTGCATTGTCGGAGAGGTATCTCTTCAGGGAAGAGGGATACTCATAGGAACTATGATGAATATGGATAACATTCATTTATTCTTTCCTTTTATGTTCCAGCATTTCTTCCTGGCCTGTTTTCATA
>JAYWMP010000293.1:0-1908 GCA_035873255.1 Nitrospirota bacterium | reverse complement strand
GTATATTTTTCTCTTTCAGGAGTTTAAGGGATTGCGATGCAGCCTGAAAGGAATATGTGCCGGAATCAAGCAGTGTGCCGTCAAGGTCTGTGAAGACAATAATATTTTTCATTTGACTATCAGTATCTGAATATCCGTAACATTTGTACCTGTCGGCCCGGTGACGAAGAGACCTCCAGTTTTTTTAAAAAAATTATATGTATTGTTATTTCGCAGATATTCCTTTGGGTCGAGACCTGCCGCCACTGCTTTTTCGGTTGTATGCCCGGTCACGACGGCGCCTGCCGCGTCAGTCGGGCCGTCAGTGCCGTCAGTGCCAGCCGAGAGGAGAGTTATTCCTTCAGTCCCTTCGATCGCGATTGCGAATGAGAGCGCCAGTTCCATATTCCTTCCGCCAAGACCGTTACCCAGGACGGTAACGGTTGTTTCACCGCCCGAGATTAAACATAATGGAGGCCCGGGGCCCTTTTCTCTCCTGATTTCAGCCGCTTTTTTCGCCAGCCATTTTCCGGCTTCCCTGGCTTCTCCTTTAATTTCCGTTGAAATGATTTCCGCTTTGAGGCCAAGCCTTTCCGCCTCTGCAATCGCGGCCTGCAATGCCTTCTTATTGTCGCCGATAATTATGTTCTCGACATTTTCAAAAACAGCATTATCATCCTTGGGTGTCTCGGGTATAAGATGCCTTGCACCCCTGTTGAGCATATCGAATACGGGGCGGGCTGTTTTTTCGGCCAGTCTGTATTTTTCCAGAATGTTTATGGCATCGCTGAATGATGTTTTATCCGGAGCTGTCGGACCCGAGGCAATAACGTCGAGCCTGTCGCCGATAACGTCGGATAGTATCAGTGAAATTATTCCTGCCGGGTCGGCAAGCTCGGCCAGTCTTCCGCCTTTTACGGATGAAATGTGTTTCCTGACGGCGTTCAGTTCATATATGTCCGCGCCCGCGTTAAGCAGCAGCCGGGTGATATTCTGCTTGTCCTCCAGGGAAATGCCTTCATACGGGGAAACAAGAAGGGCCGAACCGCCGCCTGAAATAAGGCAGACGACGAGTGTGTTGTTATCGGCATTGTTAAGGAGAGTTTTTACCTGGGTGGTCCCCGATGTTCCCCGGTCATCAGGAACGGGATGACCCGCCTCAAGCACCTGAATCTTCTTAAGTCTTTCCATTCCTACATGGCCGTATTTGGTAATGACTATCCCGGCGTCGATTTCATCCGCCATATAATCTTCCATTGCCTTCGCCATCCAGTATGACGCCTTTCCGAAACCAGTAACTACGAGTCTCCTGAACCCTCCATCCCTGTAACCGGCGCGGATTTTCTCCGTATGCTGTTTGACTGATTCATAAGGGTCGACCGCCCTTAATGAAGCATGAAAAATTTTCTCCGCCAGTTCTCCCGACGCTCTGGATTCCATATCTGAATTATAATATAAAGGCCGCTTTTTTTCTTTTTTTATGGTTCTTCAGGCTTATCAGTGGGTATCTATTCAGCATTTATCACCTGATTTATCGCGGTCATTCCCGGTCTTTTGAGCGGGTCGTCGCGACTCTTGCGAGGACTTACATCGAGAATCCAGTGGGTTCAATGCTTCCTGGATGCCCGAAGACCCCCGATCGGCGTCGAGGGCAGGCTTCGGGCATGACAAATATAAAGACATGGCTCTTCCGAGAAATTTATGGGTAGTTCACTCTAATCTCCCCACTCCACTTAGTCCACACCTCCGTCATTCACCTCCTCCATACAATTCCCGGATGAGTCTTCATTATCTGCTTATCAGTCTGTATGCCGTACGGGACTACAGGCTTTTTCAGTCCTTCCGCCCGTTGTTTATATGAAAATCAGGTATACTGTATTTGAGTTATGTACTAAATTGCTTTTTTCTATGGTAAACTTTTTCTAGGGA
>JAYWMP010000288.1:0-1673 GCA_035873255.1 Nitrospirota bacterium | reverse complement strand
GGCGTCTGTATATTTCAGTGACGGTTCCAGATTAGACCTGTCGAAAGATACAGTGGCTTTTATTAAAGGTACCCAGGCTGATTACTCTGTTGGACTGGTAAAGGGAATAATCGCCTTCAGCATCACCCCTTTGGCGTCGTTGTCCGTATCCACGCCGACGACTGTCATCAATATTAACAGGGATAGTATTGTGCGGAAAATCGGGCTCAGGGAAGCTGCGCGTACTAACGGCTCTGTCTCGGTCGATGTTACTGGTACCGGAGTGAGAAACTATTCAGGAAGGATGCTGGTCAATGTATCTTCATCGGATAAGCGACTTATTGTTGCCGGTGAAAGCATGTTCGTTCGTCCTGACGGTACGTATAAAATATATAAAACACAGGCTATTATTCCAGCCAGCGGCCTGATCGCGGAAATGGCGGGGGGGACGCTTGCGGCCGGAGCCGTTGCAGGGACTTTCGTGGCAGCTACTACTGTTGTCTCCTTTAAGTCATGGCGGCATGGACACAGAGTCGGCAGTCCTCATGGTTTTTAATCTGCATTTTCCTGTATAATAATATAAATGTATAACGGCTTCGTTAGATTCGTCTTAATCCAGTGTATTGTCTTATCCATTGCGGCGTGTGGGGGTGGTTCAATCAAGCCTCCGCCTGTTGCCGACTATTCCATCCAGAAAAAAACCGATATAATGAACGAGGCCCTGATGCTCAGCGCCGCCAGTCGGCAGACTAACGGCGACGACTACCTTATTGGACCCGAGGATATACTCGAGATAGAGGCTTTTAATGTTGAAGAACTGAAAAAGACACTGAGAGTTAATTCGGGTGGTGTTATAGCGCTTCCTCTTATCGGGATAATTAAAGTAGAAGGGATGACAACTTCCGGGGTTGAACAGCTCATAACCAAAAAACTCGAAAAATACGTTGAGGAGACGGTCGTCAACGTATTTGTTAAAGAATATAAAAGCCAGAGGATCTCGGTGATCGGCGCGGTCGAAAAACCGCATGTATTTGCCGTAACCGGACAGAGATATGTAATAGACATGCTGATGATGGCCGGGGGCATCAGGAATGACGCCGGGAAGATATGTTACGTCATAAGGCCGGCGAAGACCGCCGGGCCGGACGATACCGCCGGAAACAGCATGATAGTTATTGACCTTGACGAACTCCTGATTAACGGTAATCTATCTCTTAATATACCTGTTTTTGCGGGAGATGTGATCAATGTCCCGAAGGGCGGAATCTTTTTTGTTGATGGGGCGATAAATACCCCTGGAGCCTACACGATGAAAGGCCAGACCACATTGGTGCAGGCGATATCAATGGCCAAGGGTGTAAATTCCAACGCGGTGCTGGACGATATAAGAATTTTCCGTGACAACGGCAATGGAGATCGGGACATAATAATTGCTGATTACGGCGCGATGAAGAAAGGGAAAGAACCCGATATCTTCCTGGCTGAAAACGATATAATTATAGTGCCGAGGAGCGGTATAAAAAAATTCTTCAACGGTTTTATAAGCACGATAAAAGGATTTGTGAGTTTTGGGAGTTATCCGATATTTTAGCGCGACACTGGCATATACATGGCCATCAGGATGATTTTTTACCGGCGGTTCCGCCGGTTGCATAAAGGTAGTCCGGTCCAGGTCTGTTTTTAAATTTGTCCTT
>JAYWMP010000153.1:0-2852 GCA_035873255.1 Nitrospirota bacterium | reverse complement strand
TCCTGTTTTTTGTGTAGCTGCTGAATATACTTTTTCGCATCTGCTAAACCCATTTTTTTGCTCCATCTAAATCTGATTTTCTGTCATCTTCAACTATAAATTATAGTTTATAGCTGACCGTCAGTACAACCGATTTAATATTATATACCAGCCGATCATGAATAATCCCGACAGGGCTCCGGGATTATTTATTTCTTCCTTCCGGTCTTTTCTTTTTTAATCTTCTCCTTTATAGCGGCCTGAGCCGCAGCGAACCTGGCAATCGGCACCCGGAAAGGTGAACAGCTTACATAGTCAAGGCCGATATTATGACAGAATTCCACGGATAACGGCTCTCCTCCATGTTCACCGCATATACCAAGCTTGAGGTCTTTCCTGACCTTTCTGCCTTTTGATACCGCCATCTTCATAAGGGCGCCTACTCCTTCAATATCAATAGATATAAAAGGGTCCTCCCTGAGTATCCCTATTTCAACATAATACGGCAGGAACCTGCCGGCATCATCTCTGGAAAGACCGTATACCGTCTGGGTAAGGTCGTTGGTGCCGAAAGAATAAAAATCGGCATATACCGCTATCTCGTCCGAGGTAACACAGGCACGGGGTAATTCGATCATGGTGCCGATTGAATACTGGATCCTGGCCTTGTACTCTGTTTTGACCCTCTCGGCAACAGAAACGACAAGCTCCCTCATTATTTCAAGTTCTTTTACGTGTCCGACAAGCGGCACCATAATCTCGGGAACCACCTTCACCTTCTGTTTCGCGAGTTCGCAGGCGGCCTCCATAATGGCCTGCACCTGCATTTCATATATTTCAGGGTAAGTTACGCCAAGGCGGCAGCCCCTGTGTCCTAGCATCGGATTAAATTCATGAAGTGATTTATTCTTGATGTTCAGTTTATCGAATGGAACTCCCATTTCATCCGCCAGAGCCTGAAGTTCCTGGTCGGTATGCGGAAGAAACTCGTGAAGCGGCGGATCAAGCAGCCTGATAGTTACAGGGAGCCCCTTCATCGCCTTGAATATCCCTATAAAGTCGCCCTTCTGCATTGGAAGAAGTTTTTCGAGCGCCTTTTTTCTACCCTCGACCGTATCGGAAAGAATCATCTCTCTGACGGATTTTATCCTGTCGGCTTCAAAAAACATATGTTCAGTCCTGCAGAGACCGATTCCCTCCGCGCCGAACTTCCTCGCCGTCAATGCGTCGTTAGGTGTCTCGGCATTTGTCCTGACCTTTAAGGTCCTTATCTGGTCAGCCCATTTTAAGAGTTCCTTGTACCATTTATTATTTTCCGGGGCGGCGGGTATCAGCTCCAGCTTACCCTCATACACACGTCCCCTGGTACCGTTCAGAGTTATCCAGTCCCCTTCTCTCAGACTCCTGCCATTCACGTGCAACTCTTTATTCTCCAGATCGATATGAAGTTCCGAGCAGCCTACGATACAGCATTTACCCCATCCCCTCGCAACCAGGGCGGCATGGCTCGTCATTCCACCCTTCGCAGTCAGGATGGCCTCCGCCGCATGCATCCCGTGCACATCTTCTGGGGAGGTCTCATTTCTTACGAGAATTACCTTCTCTCCCTTATTTGCCCACGCCACGGCGTCATCCGCAGTGAATACAATCTTTCCGAATGCCCCACCCGGTCCGGCAGGCAGACCCTTTGCAAGTTCGATAGCATTCTTTTCAGCTACCGGGTCGACCCCGGGATGCAGGAGTTCATCAATCTGGTCCGGTTTGATACGCATAAAAGCATCTTCTTTGGTGATAAGCCTGGACTTCGCCATCTCGACCGCCATGCGGATAGCGGCCTGCCCATTACGTTTACCCACCCTTGTCTGAAGCATCCAGAGTCTGCCATCTTCAATAGTAAATTCAATATCCTGCATGTCCCTGTAATGCTTTTCAAGCTTTTTCTGAATGCTGAACAACTGCTTGTATATCTTCGGCATCGCTTCTTCGAGAGAAGGTAAATGCTTTGTGTCTTCCGTCTTACCGGCCTTGTTAACAGGATTGGGGGTCCTGATGCCCGCCACAACATCTTCACCCTGGGCATTGGGCAGCCACTCACCAAAAAAAACGTTTTCTCCTGTCGCGGGGTTACGGGTAAAAGCAACTCCGGTGGCCGAATTATCACCCGTATTTCCAAAGACCATGCTCTGTACGTTAACCGCCGTGCCCCATTCCGCCGGGATCTTCTCGATCTTTCTGTAGGATATGGCCCGCTTTCCCATCCATGACTGAAAAACAGCTGCGATAGCTCCCCATAGCTGCTCCTTCTGGTCATCGGGGAAATCTTTCTTCAGCGTCTCTTTTATTATTACCCTGAACTCTTCACAGAGTTTTTTAAGGTCGTCAGGATTAAGGTCGGTATCGTTTTTATAACCTTTTTCCTTTTTTACTTTTTCCATTGCCTGTTCAAGCTTGTGACGTATCCCATGTCCGTCCTCGGCCTCTATCCCCGCGGCCTTTTCCATCACAACGTCGGAATACATCATAAGCAGCCGGCGGTAAGCGTCATATACGAAACGTTCATTTCCGGTCTTTTTTATCATGCCGGGTATCGTCTTTGTCGTCAAACCAACATTCAGAACGGTCTCCATCATCCACGGCATGGAACTGCGCGCGCCGGAACGAACAGAGAAGAGGAGAGGATTATTGGGATCGCCGAACTTTTTGCCTATTATTTTTTCTACTTTCGCCAGAGCGGCATCCGCCTGGGATACGAGTGCGGCCGGATATTTTCCGTTATTTTTATAATATGAGGTACATACTTCCGTGCTTATAGTAAATCCAGGCGGAACAGGAATGCCGAGGTTGGTCATCTCCGCTATGTTGGCTCCCTTGCC
>JAYWMP010000263.1:0-9469 GCA_035873255.1 Nitrospirota bacterium | reverse complement strand
ATATCAAAGTCAGCGTCCATATCTCCCGTCTTTGCCCAGATTCTGATAAACAGAGGGATAAAGACACCCGATAACATCAAAAATTTCCTTACGCCGTCGACCGGGAACTTCTCGGATCCATTCGAGCTTCCAGACATGGATGAGGCAGTCGAAAAAATAAAGGCGGCGCTGATACGCAAAGATCGTGTCTTTGTCCATGGTGACTACGATACTGACGGACTTACCGCGACCGCGATTATGGTATACGCGCTTAGGAAGATCGGGCTGGATGTCTATTATTTCATCCCTGACAGAGCGGTCCACGGATATGGATTCAATCCTCCCTCGGTGGACACGGCAATGGAGCTGGGGGCCAAACTTATCATAACGGTCGACTGTGGCATAACTTCCTTTGACGCGGCTGAATACGCAAAGAAAAACGGGATCGGGCTGATAATAACCGACCACCATGAACCAAGGCAGGGGAACCACGCCCGGGAATCAGACATTGGGCCACGTGAATATATAATACCCGGGGCCGATGCCGTAGTTAACCCCAAAATCGCTGATTGTCCCCCGACGGTCGCGAACCTCTCCGGGGCCGGAGTCGCGCTTAAGGTCGCCCAGGCATTAGCCGGGGAAGAAGAGCTCCCATTCTCCATGGACGATTCCTTCTCATTGCTGGATCTCGCGGCCCTCGGTACGGTAGCCGATATCGTCCCACTGACAGGAGAAAACAGGATCATACTGAAGGAAGGATTAAGGCAGATCCGCAACGCCTGCCGGCCCGGGGTAAAGGCCCTGAAGGATGTATCGGGACTGGACGGAAAAGCAGTAAGAGCTGGTCTGCTGTCATTCACCATGGTACCGAGAATAAACGCGGCAGGAAGGATTGCCGATGCGGGGGATGTTATACGCCTGCTGCTTTCAGAAACCTACGAGGAAGGCCTGGAACTGAGCGAATGGCTGAACAGGCTTAACTCCGAGAGGCAAAAAATCGAAGGCGAAGTATGCCGCCGTGCACTTGCCGAAATCAACAGGGACGCCGTCAACCCCGTTATCGTTCTGGCAGGCGAAGGATGGCACGAAGGTGTTTTAGGCATTGTCGCATCACGCATCGCGGAAGAATTCCACAGGCCGGCCTTTATTTTCTCTGTTGTGGACGGTATCGCAAAAGGATCGGCGAGGAGCATCCCGTCTTTTGATATAGTCAAAGGACTCACAAAATGCGGCAACCTGCTGCTTTCTTTCGGAGGACATAAGCAGGCGGCCGGCATAAGACTTAAAGCCGAAAATATTCCGGCCTTTGATAAAGCGATCCAGGATATAATGCTTGACAGCGTGTCCGGGGACGACCTTTCCCCAAGCCTCTCCATCGATGCGGCCGTCACTCTTCCCGAAATCAACCACGGGCTGATAAAGGAACTTGGTATGCTTGAGCCACTGGGCTACGGCAATCCGGAACCGCTGCTCGGGGCCAAAATGCTCGAAATTATATCCCCCAGAATAGTCGGTAATAATCATATAAAAATGAAGCTCCGGCACAAATCCTGTCATGTTGACGCCATAGGCTTCGGCATGGGGAGACTGTTCGAGGACCTGAATTGCTCTACAGCCATTGACGCCGTCTTCACTCCGGTCATCAACGAATGGAATGGAGGCAGATATATCCAGCTCATCCTCAAGGCCTTCAGGCCGAGCTATTAGCCTGAAAATCCTTTTATTTCTTTCTTTGCTATTACAGAAAATTATGGTAATATTTAATATGGCAGGCTGACAATTCACAAACTTGTTATTATCAGCCCTGGTATCCTGAAAAAAAAGATATCTGAACGTGTTTTTCGGCTTTATTCGCGGATAATGACCAGGGTATAATGAAGGCGGGCCTGAAAGTCGCCTTTAAAAACCATGGTCCATCGCCCCCTACCCGCAATTATAAATGAATTTCATGCAATGATAACCGAAGTCCGTGTGGAAATTGCCATTTTATGTTTTTGTCATGCCCGAAGCCTGCCTCCGACTCTGATCGGGGGTCTTTAACCCGGCGTCCGGAACTTATGAGAAAACCTGGTTAAGGACCGCCGGAATGACGGATAGTGAGACTGAATTTATGGACAGACATTAAAGAGAATCATTCGAAAGCGGTTTCTCGGGCGGTGCGGGACAAAAACAATGGTTTTGTATTTCGGGGTTGGTTCCGACTCCGACTAATTAGTTATTAAGGTATAATAAAAAAATGAAAGACAAATTGACACTGGAAGGCCTTCTGGATAAAATCCGCTCCTACAACCCTGAAGCGGATTTTGGAAATATCAAAAAAGCCTATCACTTTTCGAGCGAGGCGCACTGTACACAGAGAAGGAGTGAGGGTTCACCTTATATAAAACATCCTCTTGCCGTAGCGTATATACTTGCGGACATGAGAATGGACGCGCCTTCGATCACGGCCGGTCTGCTCCATGACACAATTGAAGACGCTGACATCCCCATAGAAGATATTAAAAACATTTTCGGAGATGATGTGGCGTTCATAGTCAAGGCTCTTACCAAACTGTCAAAGATGGAATTCAAAACAAAGAAAGAGGCACAGGCGGAGAACTTCCGCAAAATGCTTCTCGCCATGTCCGAGGACGTAAGAGTAATACTTATAAAATTCGCTGACAGGCTCCATAACATGCGCACTCTCCAGCACCTGCCTGAAAACAAACAGCACAGAATAGCCGCCGAGACACTCGAGATATATGCTCCAATAGCCAACCGGCTCGGTATCGGCTGGCTGAAAACGGAACTTGAAGACCTCAGCTTCAGCTTTCTCATGCCGGAACTCTACAAAGAACTGGTCAGAAAAGTCGCCAAGAGGAAGGAAGACCAGGAAGGATACCTGCATGAAGTAATAGAATTAATCAATAAAAAGCTGGGAGAAGAAGGACTGCCGGGAACTGTTTCGGGCAGAATAAAACATTACTACGGTATCTACCAGAAGATGCAGAAGCAGAGGATCACCTTTGACCAGATACATGATGTTCTGGGGTTGAGGATTTTAACTGACACCAAGGCGAACTGCTACGCTATCCTGGGGCTTATACACTCTCTCTGGACCCCTATTCCCGGAAAATTCAAGGACTATATCGGCGTACCGAAATCAAACATGTACCAATCCCTTCATACCACAGTGATAGGGCCGAAAGGCGAAAGGGTGGAATTCCAGATCAGGACCGAAGAGATGCACAGGATAGCGGAAGAAGGAATCGCGTCCCACTGGAAGTACAAGGAAAAGGGCAGCATTGATGAAAAAAGCAACAAATACATCTCATGGCTCCGGGACCTTGTGCAGGCGCAGAAAGAAGTGCCCGACGCGATGGACTTCCTTGAGGCGGTTAAAGGAGAGGTCGTTCCCGAAGTCGTATATGTCTTCACCCCGGGCGGCGAGATAAAAGAGATGCCCATAGGTTCAACGCCCGTGGATTTCGCCTACGGCATTCATACGCAGGTCGGACACAGATGCGTAGGGGCGAAAATCAATGGCAAGATCGTACCACTCAGGTATAACCTGAAAAACGGGGACACGGTCGAAATCATCACCTCGCCCACCCATGGCCCGAGCAGGGACTGGCTTAAATTCGCGGTGACCCAGAGGGCGAAAAGCAGGATTAAACAGTGGATCAAGACAGAAGAGCGGAGCCAGAGCATTGAACTGGGAATAAAGCTTCTGGAAGCAGAACTGAGAAGACATAACCTTAATGTTTCTCTTGTAAAATCCGACGAGCTGCTGCAGACCTCCAGGGCTTCAGGCGTCAACTCACTCGAGGACCTGTATGTATCAGTCGGCTTCGGCAAACTCTCCCCACATCAGGCCGTTAACAGGCTGATGCCTGAAAAACCGGTTGAAGAAGCCGCGGCAGTAAGAATAAAGAAACCCCGCAAAGAGCAGAAAGGCATAAGAATAAAAGGGATCGACGACATATTATATCATACCGGAAAATGCTGCTACCCTGTCCCAGGGGATAGCCTTGTAGGATTCGTCACAATAGGCAAGGGAGTGACAATCCACAGAAAAGACTGTTCCAACCTTGAAAGGCTCGCGGCTGAAGCCGCCCGCCTGGTCGACGTTGAATGGCAGACATCCGATGATACAACCGCGAACACAAAGCTCTTTGTAGAGACCATAGACAAGCCGGGGATACTGGCAAACCTGAGCGCTCTGATTTCATCAGTCGATATAAATATAAACCACCTGGAAGCCACCTCGACACAGGACAGGAAGGCGCATATCACATTCGTTTTAGAGGTAAAAAACAACTCGCAGCTTAAAACGCTTATCCAGAAGATTAGCCAGATGGAAGGAATTCTGAGAGTAAAAAGGTGAGCCCGACCGGCGGGATATATACAATCATGACTATTTTGATATATAATATGCTAAATTAAACCAGTCATGCAAAACCTACTAATTTTAATGATTTTTTTGTCAGCCGTTATTTACGGCCCCGAAGTACAGGCCTTCGGCGGCTGCGAAGAAAACTGCGGGAAATGCCATTCGCTTAACAACAAGGAAGCCCGGCTGATACTCACGAAGATAAAAGTCCCTGACGCCAGGATAATCGAAATCAGGATGAGCCCGGTAAAAGGTCTCTGGGAAATAGTCATCGAAAACAAGGGCAGAAAAGGCGTAATATACGTAGGGTTCTCGAAAAAACATATTATCGGAGGCCCGATATTCGAGATCGATACAAACCTGGACAAGACCAGGGAAACCCTCGGCAGACTCGACAAACCGGCGGCAAGATACGTGGACACCTCCAAAATTCCTCTCGATAATGCCCTTCTGATGGGCGACAGTGAGGCCCGTTATAAAGTAATTGTATTTACCGACCCTGATTGTCCGTACTGCGGGAAACTGCATAACGAGTTAAAGAAAATAGTATCAACCAGACGGGATATAGCATTTTATATCAAATTGATGCCACTGAAGTTGCATCCGGACGCTTACTGGAAATCAGTAAGTATAATCTGCAGTGATTCTCTTCAGTATCTTGAGGACAATTTCGGGAAGAAACCTATACCAAAACCTGATTGCAGGACTGACGCGATAGATAAAAACATCAGGCTTGGCGCCGATCTGGACATAAGCGGCACACCTACATTAATAATGCCGGATGGACTGGTGGTATTTGGAGCGATAAGCGCGGATAAAATAATCGATCTGGCGTCAAACAATTAAATACCGGAGTATTAACAATGACGTTTTTAAGAAACATTGCTATATCCATAATATTAATCAGTCCTTTTATTGCGCCCCCTCTCTCCTTCCCCGAAATCGAGATATCCCTGAAAAACGGAGGTACTATAATCGCTGAGGGGTGCAGTGAGAAAGACGATCTGCTTATCTGCTCTAAACTGGGCGGATTTTTCGAGATAGAGAAAAACGATGTATCGGATTATAAAGAAATAACCTCAAAACAACCGGTTTATCATGAGGCCCCCGAGAATTCTTCGGAACCGGCGCCGGGAGACAGCCCGGAAGCCGGAATTTACGTGTCAGACGCGACAGAGCCGGCCAATGGCGGTCCCGATTATACCGGACAGGGGCAGGACAACGCCCCTGCCGTGGAACATGGAAACAGGAAGCGGGCTGACAAAAAGCTTGACCGGATAACACGGAAGAAAATGGAACTCACTGCAGTGCGTAAGAAGTTGATGAAAGAGAGAGACCTGCTGCACAAAGACGTCAAAAATGCGGGAGTGATAAAGACGGGGAAGCAGCTCCGGGAGATACTGAAACGGATGTCAGACCTTGACGCCAGAACAGCAAGGTTTAATAGAGAAATAGATAAACTCAGCAAAGAAGAACAGGCTATAATAGAGGAACTGGAAAAATAAACGCTGTATGGACCGGTCTGCTAAAAAGTCTTCAGTGCGTAATCCATTACACAATCAGGAAGCGGATTACATAGCAAATTCCAAGGGTTATGCTGCATAATCCTGTGTTTCAGGCAGGTTGGAGAGATTGGCACAGCGCTTGCTTATTTATGAAAACAAGCAAGCGTTTCGCCAAATGAATTTCTAAATGGAGGTACTTTAGATCATGAATACAAGAAGACTATTACTGACAATCCTGAGCGCTGTTTCAGCAATAATCATACCATCGGCCATGGTCAATGCGGCGACCAATAACGACTACTGCGTAATGCCGCCGTTTATAGTAAGCGATGTCAACCCCAATCTCCTTCTCATGATAGACAACTCCGCCAGTATGAATGAACTGGCATACACTTCTCCTGTGGCCACGAGTTATTGCTATGATGACACTTACTCCGATATCAATTCGTACGCCGGTTATTTTGAGCAGGACAAGTATTATGAATTCAATTCAGGCGAGGCTAAAGACTACTTCTCCGAGAGAGACTCTCTGACCAGCCTGACATGCAACTACCAGACATCTTACCTGTGTGTTGATATCAATGCCAGCGGGCTGGTGCGGACATTCGCAGCCAGCGGAAAATTCCTCAACTGGCTTTCAGCCTCGAAGATAGACATAGAAAAAGAGATATTGACGGGCGGCAAATATGACCCCGCAGACCAGGTATTGATCGCCGAAACAAGGGGCTGTATGGGTGTCAGGTCCTTAAAAGTCGTGCCTGGGCTTGGACTTACCTTCGGCGTCAAGGGACCGACAGTCGTTTCGGATACCCTGGCGCTGACAGTCGGAGGCCAGACATACATTGATATATTCGAGGGAACTGTGGATATATCGCAGTGCCTTACCGCGTTAGAATTATTAGCATCCGGCAGACGATGGGGGCCGGCCAGGGATGCGATCCAGGCATGTCTTGGTTTCGACGAAGGGAAAAGCCCCCGTTACTCGGCGTTTATAAGGTCCATACAGGCATGCTGGACCCTGGCGAAGTGGAACATAGATTATATCAGGTCAGAGTCATGGCCGCGTCAGGTTGCGGACAACTGTAAAGTAATCTATGATTCGGGCGTACGCCCCGAGGATATCACCGCCGCCGACCCTGACTATATCTGCAGTGACAGTCAACTTCCGGAGAGGGCGACGCATTACATAGGACAGTGCTGGGTGGATGAAGAGACCCTGGCGACAACCCCAATCTTTACCGGGGGCGGTGACTACTGGAACGACGCCTGCTGGGAAGCGGAACTGCTTGCTTTCTGCACCGGTGGAGATTTAAACACGCCGCAGGTTATTGATCCCACAACCGAACTGCCGGACCTTGGAGAAGAATTCTGGAATGCGCCCGCGATACTCATCGACGCCGGCGTGCTTAACCAGCTTGGAGACCCGGTAGCCACCTATCCGGTCAGAATAATTCAGTCAAACACACCGACGGGGCTCGTCCAGAAATATACCGACCACATCCGCTTCGGCGTTATGACGTTTAACACCTACGGTTCCGCCACGGAATGCGGCTACGCGGATTCCACAATCTCATACGCATGTAATGACACGACGGTAACTGATCAGGATGGCGGCCAGGTCATACACCATATCGGGGATGACGAGTCAACCCTGATAACCTCTATCAATGATATCCAGGCAAAAGACTGGACGCCTTTTGCTGAAGGATTTTACAACTCGATCGGATATTTCTCGAGCGATTCCACCAGGAGACTCAACATCGATGATTTCGACGTAACGAAAAACCCGGTTGACGCCGGCATACCCTGCCGTCCGAACAACATCCTCCTGATTTCAGACGGCGCCTCAACCACGGACAGAAACACGACCGTACTCGCCGAAACAGACTATGCCGGGGACGGAGATGTCCTGTGCCCGGATTATTACGGCAGCACCAAGGCGACCGACCTGAGCTATTACGGCAGGAATTACAACATATTCACAGACACGCCGCTGATAGACGCCCCTTACAGCAAAAAGGACTACATAACGACTTTCGGAGTCTACACCGGACAGGATGAAAGCGCAATAGCGGACCCATGCAATTCATATGATTTAATGGAGGCGATCGCCGTAAACGGTGGCACACAACTTTACAGTCCCGAGAACCCTGAAGAACTCGAACAGGACCTTGAAGCTGCATTCAAGGTAATAGCTCTGGAAGCCTCTTCCGGTACGGCGGCGGCAGTGCTCGCCTCAGGAGAGGGGAGCGGGGCGAATTTAGCACAGGCTGTCTTTTATCCGGAGAAGACATTTGAAGGTGGTATCTGTTCAGTAACAAGGACCACTTCATGCGTCACAAATGCAGACTGTCCCGGAAATGAAACTTGTATGAACCAGGTCATATGGACGGGCACATTACAGAATTTCTGGTATTATCTGGATCCAGGCCTAACTAACAGTACAATCAGGGAAGAGACGGATTTTAGTCCCACGGCAACAGATTATTACCTGGACCTGGATGTAGATTACATTGTAAAGTTCGAGTTTAACCCGACAGACGCCAGGACATACGGGAATCTTTACAGTTCTGATGTTTTTGGCAATGAGGGCGCGCTAGTGGCCACGGTACCCGTCAAGGACCTGAAAGACCTCTGGGAAGCCGGTGGCATGCTGCATAAAAGAGACCTAGCCACAGACCCCCGAAAGATCTATACAAACATAGATGACGACAGCACTCTCGACGACTTTGATACGGTCGCAGCCAATGTGTCGGCACTCCAGCCATTTCTGAATACAGCGGTCGCGGATGATGAGAACGAGGCGAAATGGATTATTGATTATATACGCGGCGATGACGGCGGTCGTTGCACAAACGACAACTATTTAACTGAATGCGACAATGACACAGACTGTTCTTCAGAAGGCACATGCGAATTTCCGAGAAACAGGACGATAACATACGAGGGGGCGTCCGGCGTATGGAAACTGGGGGACATCATGCATTCCACTCCGAGAATCGTCTCCTGGTTTAAACTAAACAACTACGACCACACCTACGGAGATCAGACATATCACGCGTTCGTTAAAAGTTCGGAGACATATCAGTCCAGGGGCAAAGTCATAGCTGGCGTCCCTTATGGCAGTGGCATGGTCTTTACCGGAGCAAATGACGGGATGCTGCATGCCTTTAAACTCGGCGCACTCGAAATGGTCTCGGACACTACTAATCTGGGGAGAAAGGCCGCCCTTAGAGGCTCTGATCTCGGCAGGGAGGAGTGGGCCTTCATACCTAAAGGCGCCCTGCCGTATCTTAAATACCTCATGGATACCGACTACTGCCACCAGTATTATGTTGACGCGACTCCGTATATATTTGACGCCAGCATCGGAAAAACCGGCTGCACTACAGCAAATTACTGGGACTGCAACAAAGAATCCACAAACGCGAGCTGGAGGACGGTGCTCATCGGCGGCATGAGACTGGGTGGGGCCTGTCAGGACTCGGACACCGCAAGCGCCTACGGCGTGCAGACACCAGTGGACGGCGAAGGCTACTCGTCCTATTTCGCTCTTGATATAACAGACCTCGAAAACCCGGAACTTCTCTGGGAGTTTTCCGCTCCCGGCCTG
>JAYWMP010000250.1:0-20540 GCA_035873255.1 Nitrospirota bacterium | reverse complement strand
CTCGGTATCATATTAGTGGAAAACGGCGTTTACAATGAAACAACAAAAGAAGATGGGAAGTCTTCTCCCCTGCTGGATAAAGCGACGAACCTGTATGCACTTTCCGAAGACATACAGATAAGGGGCATGAAAGATACAGATGTTGATGAAAGGGTAAAGGTTGTAAATTACAGTGATGTGGTTGACCTTATTTTTAATGAATACGATAAAATAGCGTGGCTGTAGGAGGTTAGAATATGGGAACATTGACTATAGGTTGTTTTCCGGGCGTCGTGGGCAACATGACATATGATTTTGCATTAAAACTTGCAGAAGCGGCTGTAGACAAAGGGCACAAGGTAAACTTATGGTTTTCAGGGAATGCGACAAGTTCTATCAAAGCCAACCAGAAGCACCTCAAAGACTACCCGACAGCCGAGATATACCTAAAAGCGCTTCTCGAAAAAGGCGTTGAGATATGCACATGCGAGGCCTGCTCACTCTCCAGGGGCATAAAGAAACCGGAGGGAATCGAGGGTGTGCAGTGGAACGCGATGCACTGGTATCTCGCAAAGATACACGGCTCGGACAGAGTCCTTCAGATAGGAGGTGAATAGGATGGGTGATGTAAAACTTGCTTATATCGTACAGAAACCACAATACAAAGGTGAGACAGCGAGGCTGGCGATAACACATGCAATAGCCTATCAGACCGTGGAAGTACTGCTTGATGACGGCGACAATGTAATACCCACATTATGCTTTGTGGGCGAAGGAGTGCTCGGAATTCAAAAAGGCCAGAACACCATGGATATATATGGAGTAACAAGCACCGAGACCCACATGAAAAACACGCTTCTCGTTGACCTTGAGGTGCTTGTATGCAAGGAAGATCTTGATAAATACGGCATCCCCGAAGATGCGATGCCGAATGCCGATGAGATGGGCGCTGACAAAACAATACAGGTCGTGCCGTTTTCCGAAATACAGAAAGCAATGGAAGAGTCGAAGCATATTCTTTTCTTCTAAAAATATAAAAGGAGATTATAACTATGGGAGAACTCAGCAGCAAGACACCTGACCAGACATTGGATGTATTAGGCAGGGTATGTCCTTATCCACTGGTTTTGACCAAAAAGGCGATAGAAAAACTCTCCAGCGGACAGATAATCAAGGTCCTCTGTGACGCGCCTGCATCAGTGGAAGACACACTACCTAAGTGGGCCGAGAAACAGGGCCATAAGTTCGAGGCCGTCAAGATGCCGGACTCTGACGCCTGGGAGTTATATTTCCAGAAGGGCTGAAGCAGATATTAAACGAAAGAAGGCATGGTATTCTTCCGAATACCATGCCTTCTTTATCTTTAAACGCGGCACAAAATCACTACCGGATGCCAGCTCATATAAAATCAAATTCACTATTGCTTAAACTCATGAATAATACGGCTTAAAATTTACCGCCCTGCTTTATTGCGTCGTCAAATACACCTTTAAGAATCCGCGACGCGCAAAATTCGCCGCACATGGTGCATGAGTCTTCATTCCTGGGCTGTCTTTCGTTCCTTATCCTCAGCGCCTCATCCTTTGTAAGCGCAACTTCGAACTGTTTTTTCCAGTCCAGGTCCCTTCTTGCTATGGACATTTCCCTGTCCCTGCCACGTTTTTTCAGCTTCGTCATGTCCCCGATATATGCCGCGATCCTTGCCGTAATAACGCCCTGCTTTACATCTTCGGGATAAGGCAGTCCGAGGTGCTCCGCGGGAGTAACATAGCAGATAAAGTCAGCACCGAACGAGGACGACAGCGCGGCGCCTATCGCCGCGGTTATATGATCGTATCCCGGGGCGACATCGGTTGTTATCGGCCCTAACATGTAAAATGGCGACTCGCCGCTCATCCTCTTTTCAAGGATGACATTGGCCTCTATCTCGTCGATCGGGATATGCCCCGGCCCTTCGACCATCGTCTGGCAGCCCATGTTCCTGCCGACCTCCGCAAGTTCGCAGTTAATGATAAGTTCCTGTATCTGGACCCTGTCCGATGAGTCATGAATCGCTCCGGCCCTGAAGCCGTTGCCAAGACTCAATACCACATCATGTTTTTTTAATATTTCCACCACCCTCTCAAACTTCTCGTAAAGAGGATTCTCCCTGTTGTTATGCAGCATCCATGCGGTAAGATATGAACCGCCCTTGGATACCAGACCGCCGTACCTGTAGCCCTGTTTCTTCAACCGGTCGATAGTCATAAGGTTTATTCCGCAATGGATCGCCATAAAAGAGACGCCCTCTTCACACTGTTTCTCGAGTATGTCCCATAGCAGCTCCTCCGGCATATTCACCGCGCCGCCGTATTTTTCGATGGCGATGGCAAACGCCTCATAGAGCGGGACGGTTCCGACCGGCAACGTAATCGCTTCCATGACCGCGCCTCTCACCTCTTTGATGTTGCCGCCCACGCTTAAATCCATAAGGGTGTCAGCGCCATGCTCTTCGGCAATTTTTGCCTTTTCGATCTCCATCGATATATCCGAGATATCAGTGGAAGTGCCGATCGAGGCGTTTATCTTTGTACTCAGGCCCTTCCCGATACCAGCCAGCTTATTCTTCCTGTTCTTATTGGCGGGTATCACAATTTTCCCGGAACCTACCCTGCGTCTGACAATCTCAACATCCAGGCCCTCATCCGCTGAAACTATCCGGACCTCTTCTGTAATCTCTCCCTTTTTTGCTCTCTCAAGTTGTGTCATTATGCCTCCTTTAATAATAAAAATAATACACTGTCAACTTCATTTATCAGTTTTTTAAACAGCCCGCCGTGACTTTTTGAACCGGAAAAAAGCGCTTTTCTTATTTTAATAATTTCAGGATCGTCGCACCTGTCATAAGTAATATGTCCGTTCCGCAAGCTATGCCTTTCAAGCACCAGCAGCCGGCCCGCATTGTCCACGAAAGACGTCAGCAATTCTTTAATCCGCAAGCCGCAATCTGTCATGAATCTGTTATACGCGGCGGAAGACGCATCACCGGTCAATGAAACAGCCGGTTTAGTCTCTCTGTTTCCGGGGCGTGACGGTCCGCAGCCTCTCAGGATTTCCAGAATCTCCTTTATCATCACGAATAATGTGCAGTATTCAAGCCCCCTGACTCCCCTGCGCCACTGCAGAAACATCGGGTTCCGCCAGAACCAGAGAAAGTTCCTGACACCGACCGAGATCAATTCAGAGCATAAATCATAGAGTCCTGAAAAGAGGTCCAATGTCCCGGAATCCGGTTTATATAAACCGGTTACCGTCTCTCTCTTCTTTATTCCCTGTCCCGCGGGCCGGCCATCGAGGTATGTCCATAGATTATTCAGGACAACGGCCCCGTTCCGGTCGCCCGGCGTATCAAAGTGAACGAGGGAAAGAACTACCCTGCCACCTCCCGAAGCACTCTCTATCACAGCAGGTTCATGAAGCAACCTTCCGGGGTCAAGATTGATCTGATAGATATCTTCCAGTTCAGACCATCCGCCCACTGCTTCGATGTCCCCGACATTCAGGTCGGAGCTGAAGGAATCCGGGAGGGCGTTCCCATAAGTGGCCAGAATTTTTATACCGCTGTCCTTTATCAGAAACTGGGACGGCCACCATACATTGAATATTGATGATACGGGATGACCAGCCGCAGCCGCTGTCTTAACCGGTTCAGCAGCCTGCCCCGGATTATCAGTCACGCCCTTCCATACAGGATGCTCATCCGTATTCAGATATATTCTGCCGCTGAAGCTCGGAACCCGCTCTTTTGTCGGCTTTCTTTTTACATTCAGAAGCCCCATGCAGTCACGGGTCGCAAGCCCGGCGCCTCCGCAGATACCCAGATAATTTCCGCCGTCTTTTATAAACCTTCTGATCTCCTCAACGCCGTCATCACCAAGGGATTTTAATTTGTTTGACGCCCATCCACCGGGGACAAACAGCATCGAATAGGCTTTCAGTCCCCCGTTCTTTATCTCTTCCGACCGTATAAGATCAAACAGGAGTCCGTTTTCCTTCAACGCCTTACAGGCCATCAGTCCCCAGAGAAAAGATTCGTCCCAGAGAAACGCAGCCTTTGCCTGAGCAGGGGATGCTGATTCCAGGTCTTCAGATGCTATATTTGCTTTCATATCCCCTCGGTGTGATCATCAGGTTGTTCCATGAAAATGTGTTGGAATTGCCTATTATCACCGTTGTCTGCATATCGATATCATGTTCAAGCATATTCCCGAGGTCCGTGATGATTATCTTCTCATTTTCCCTCATAGCGCCTTTGACTATTCCGACGGGCGTTTCAGGCAGTCTATGCCTTGAGATGATCTCGACAGCCCTGTTGATCTGCCTGGTCCGGCCCCTGCTTTTAGGGTTGTAAAGGACTATGGTGAAATCGGCTGCTGCCGCGGCATCAAGCCTTTTTTCTATCAACTCCCATGGTGTCAGCCTGTCAGAGAGACTGATGGATGCAAAGTCATGCATTAGGGGCGCTCCGAGCCGCGACGCGCAGGCGTTCAGGGCCGAGATGCCGGGGACCACTTCGATATGAATATCGGTACGGCTGTCCTCACTCTGTTTTTTGACTATCTCCAGTACCAGACCCGCCATGGCGTATATTCCGGGGTCTCCGCCGCTTACGACTGATACGGTCCGGCCGGTCGCCGCAAGCTCCACCGCCCTTCTGCATCTCTCCGTCTCCCTTGTCATCCCGGTCGAGACCACTTCCTTGTCTTTGATAACTTCCCGTATCAGATCCAGATACGTGCCGTATCCGGCTATAACATCGGATTCCCTGAGCGCCTTCATCGCATAAGGCGTTATATGCCCGATGCTTCCGGGACCGGTGCCCACAATGAAGATTCTGCCCTTTCCGGTCCCTCTCATCCGCTTCTCCGCTATCGCCAGTGTTGTATTTCCCGCCTTCCGCTTTTTTACGAGCAGGGCATCGCTTCCCGCCGCCAGGAGCGCGGCGGGTTCGGCCACTGCATTGGCCCCTGTCGCCCTGAACACGGCCTCTGACCCTGATATCCCTTTTACGCTGTTCAGCTCCCCGGGGGTGAAGGTATTGATTTCCAGGCCGTATTTCCCTGAAAAGGCCGTCAGTCCCGGCTCTCCCGCCTTTATATCTATGGTGGCGATGGAATGGATGGATGAGAATGCCAGATTGTTTTCATCAAGGGCATTTCTAACCACACCTTCAATCTCCTCCATAGAGGTTCCGCTATTGCATCCGATGCCGATAACAAGATTTCCGGGACGGAGATATATACAGTCTTTGCTGTACGGCTGTCCGGATTCACCGCCCGACCCGTCCGGAAAACCGCTGTTGAACAGGTCATTCCTGTTTGTGATAAATACATCCGCGGATGCGGGATCGTCTGTCTTTATAAAATCTCCGGGCAGATCTATCCCGATATCCGAATATATCTTTAATGATCCTTCATTGATAAGCCTTCCGGCTATTTTCGGGAGAAGACCCGGGTCCTCTATAATAAGCTTATTATCCCTGGCCCACAAATCCATGGACGTCAGCCCGTTTATATCCGACGCCGTCGTTATCACTGGTTCAGCGCCCAGGAAACCGGCGAGTTCTTCCGCAATCTCGTTTGCACCGCCGAGATGTCCGCTCAAAAGACTGATGCTGAACTTCCCTTTTTCGTCCAGCACCACAACCGCGGGGTCTGTTTTTTTGTCCTTTATCAGGGGCGCGATCGTCCTTACGACAATACCTGTCGCCATAATGAAGATGAAACTTTTGTATTCGCTCCAGATTTCCGCCGGCATCCCTGAGCTGAACTTGAAGATTTTCAGGTCCGGATAAAACCCCCTGAGCCTTTCCGCAAGGACAAGGCCGTTATCGGTTATATAAAATACCGCCGGCTTATTTCCTGTATTCATGCCTGAAATCCTTGTGATAGAGTCGTGATTCTTTACCCATTGATTCTGCGGACGCCCTTAACGATTCGCCCACATAGATCAGGGCGGTTTTTTTAATAGAGGCATCTTTTACCAGGACCGCGATATCTTTTAATAATCCTCTCACAACTTTCTGTTCCGGCCAGGACGCCCTTTCTATCACCACAACAGGCGTATCCGCGGGATAACCGGTCAGGAGTTCATCTCTCACTTTTTCGATCATTCCCACACTCAGAAAGATCACCATCGTCGCCCTGTGGCCTGCCAGCGCGCTTATCTTTTCAGATTCAGGGACCGGCGTCCTGCCTTCTATCCTTGTGAATATCACGGTCTGGCTGACCTCTGGTATCGTAAGTTCCTGACCAAGCACCGCCGCACCAGCCATCGCGGAAGATACACCAGGGACAACTTCGTATGCTATATCCAGTTCCCTGAGCCTCTCTATCTGTTCGGAGATCGCGCTGTAGAAGGCGGTATCTCCTGTATGGAGCCTTACAACGGTCCTGCCTTCAGCTATCGAATCCCTGAAGATGTCGATAATCCCGTCCAGTGTCATCTTTGATGAATCGAATATCTCCGCCCTGATACCTTTAAGGAGATCAGGGTTCACCAGACTGCCCGCATAGATAACAACGTCGGCGGTATCAAGAAGTTTCCGGCCTTTAAGGGTGATCAGATCGGGATCACCCGGGCCCGCGCCTATGAAATATATTCTACCCTGCATCCCTGTCCCTCTCTCCCGTAATAATAAATATCGGGTTCAGAGCGCTCATATGCCTTCCGCCCTTTATGGTTTTTGATCTCGCTACGGAGACCTGTGAGATACCCGGCATGTAGCCGGCTTCTTCAAGGTGCGTGACCGCCTGATTCAGTGTCTCGA
The DNA here is from genome assembly GCA_035873255.1 of Nitrospirota bacterium. Taxonomy (GTDB): domain Bacteria; phylum Nitrospirota; class Thermodesulfovibrionia; order Thermodesulfovibrionales; family UBA6898; genus JAJRYC01. The sequence continues at coordinate 13,753 of JAYWMP010000250.1, read as the reverse complement.
TCGTGGCCGCGTTTATAACAACGATGCCTGAAGGCATTTTCTGGCTGATATAACGGATTATACTCCCCAGTCTCTCACCGCTGCCGCCAACAAAGACCCTGTCGGGAGAAGGCAGTCCCTCAAGGGCGTCAGGCGCAACGCCTTCTATTATTTGGATATTCGGGGTGTTGAACCTGGTCCTGTTTTGTCCGGCGACTTCAACCTGATCCCTGTCCTTTTCGATCGAAAAGATCTTCAGACCCGGAAACAGCCTTGCCGCCTCGATAGACACAGAGCCTGATCCCGCGCCTATATCCCAGAATACGCCGTTGCTGGGAAGTCTTAATTTATGGATCGTGACAGCCCTGATCTCATCTTTTGTTATCAAACCCCTTAGATGTGATATCTCGGATTCTCGCAGCCCATAGGCGGGCCCTGCTTTTTCCGGAGGCCGGTCCGCGCCGACTATTATGACGAGATTCGGTTCCGCAAAAGACATCCCGGCAATTTCATCGGGCGTTCCCCCGATAATTTTCTCATTATCGGAACCGAGCCTTTCGCAGACGTATATCCGGGGCGACAGGCGGGTGCCGGTTGCCGGGGGACCGAACACCTTTGCGATCTCCACCGGGTTATTTTCCCTGTCTGTCAGAATCGCCAGTTTTTTATGTCTTTCGAGCAATAATGGGATATCATTTATCCCAAACGGCAGCCTCCTTCTCTTCAGAGGGTCGGGACCTCCATGGAGGCTCATGAGGAACGCATCATCCCAGACCTCTTTTATTCTCGAGAATGCGAGCTGAATACTCGAAAGGTCCGGGGATATCTCCACGGCATCCTTGCCGAACTCATTGAGCACCCTCCTTCCGATGCCGAAGAACATGGGGTCTCCAGAGGCAAGGACGACCATGCTTTCTTCTCTGTATTTTTTGCGGATGAACTCGATGGTTTCATCAACACTCTTAATCACTTTAATCCTGTCTCTTACAGTCTCGAACTCATTGTAGCCACTGAATACCTCAAAGAGCCTTTTTGACGCAAGGATGACGGAGGAGCTGTAAATAATCCCGCGCACCCTTTCATCAAGGGGTTTGTACCCTATGCCTATTACATGGATTTTATTCACTGTCGGCAATTATATCTCCTCCATACGATACGAGGTGAGTGACAACGGGTATCCCCGGCACAATCCCCTCGGCATATCTTTTTGCGGCTGAGCAGAGCCTTGAAAATAATAGAGGCTGTCCGGACCCAATAGAATCAAATATCTCCCTCGCTGTATTAAATTCACCTGACGCGGGCCTCGACCTGTATCCCATGCCCTTTAATAATTCCACTGCCTTTGTTATATCAATAGCTCCATGCCTTACATGGGTCTGCGGCACCGACATGGCGATCTTGAGCATCTTGGCCCACTGGGCGCAGAGATGTATCTGTTCGAACAGATGTCTTCCGGCCTCGAGGAATGAAAACTCGAGATAGTCGCCCATCATCACATATGCCTCTTCAGCCAGCTTATATTTTTTTATATGCGCCTTTTCAGACGCCCTTCCGGCCGAAAGGACTATCTCGCCACATCCCATCGCCTTCGCAACATCCATGGACGCAGTTATAGTAGCTGTCCATGCCTCCGATGAGACCGGCCTTACGATTCCCGTTGTCCCGAGTATGGATATTCCGCCGATAATGCCGAGTCTCGAATTCAGTGTCTTCTTCGCGATCTTTTCCCCGTCAGGCACCGAGATGGTTATTTCCAGGTCCGGGTCACGGATTTCATACTTCAAAAGGGCTTCTCTGACAGCCTCCCTGATCATACTCACCGGCACCGGATTAATGGCTGCTTCTCCAATAGCGACGGCCAGCCCCGGTTTAGTGATCCTGCCGACTCCTTTGCCTCCCCTTATTCTTAATCCATGTCCCCGCACGCCCGGCCCCTGGCTTGACGATTCCATGTGGTCCGGGGCGATCGAGACATCCGCCCTGATCTCCGCCCCGTTAGTTACGTCCGGGTCGTCGCCCGCATCCTTGATCACAGACGCCGTAGCCAGGCACTTTGTTTCTTCAGTCTTAAATCTCAAATTCTGAATCCTGAACTGTCTTCTGCCGCCGTCGGGAAAAGGCACCTCCACCCATGAATCCGGGACTTCAGCTTCCGACCCTGTCTTTTTCATGCTCACTAACAGGAGCATTGCAGCGGCCTTTGCAGCGGCGGCCGCGCAGGCGCCTGTCGTATATCCTGAGCGAAGTCCTTTTCTTCTCAGCATTCTATTCCGGTCCTCGATCCGACACCATCCGTCATATAATGTTTGATCTCCATCATCTCCGTCACGAGGTCCGCCGCCTCTATAACCCTTGCGTCTGCATACCTGCCTGTCAGGACCAGTTCTACTCCTGAAGGTTTTCCCGATAATACACCGATGATATCGTCGACACTTATGAGCCCGTAATATGCTGCGACGTTTATCTCATCGAGTATGACGATATCATATTTTTTTGATCCGATTATGCCTTTGATATCTTCAAGCCCTGTCTTTGCAATATCGATGTCGGCTTTTCCGGGCTTTCCTCCCTTTAAGAATCCGTTCCCGTACTGCCTGATGGTAATAAGATCGCTGAACCTCTCAAGCGCCTTATGTTCACTGCATCTCCTATGCTTTATAAACTGGCCGATGAATATTTTCAGCCCTGCTCCGGCAGCTCTCAGGGCGAGACCCAATGCCGCGGTTGTCTTTCCCTTGCCATTCCCTGTGTAGATCTGTATATATCCCTTACGCATCACCACTCCCCATTGTTTTTAATATCTCCCTCCGCGCCTCTGGCCGAGCGGCGGAAGAACGGCGGAAAGTCAACGTTATGGGTCGCCATCACAACCGTCACGCCATCTTCAGCAGGGCGTTAACAATGGCCACCGCCACTGTTGACCCTCCCTTCCTGCTTATGTTTGTTATAAAAGGAAAGTCCTGTGCAGCGAGAGAAGACTTGGATTCCACGGCCTTCACAAAACCGACAGGCACGCCGATAACCAGGGGAGAAGCGGCGGCATACGGCAATACACCCTTGCCGGTTGAGAGCAGTTCAATAGTCTTCAGCAACGCAGTCGGCGCGTTTCCAACCGCAATAATCCCGATATTACTGTTCTCTCTCAAGGCATCTTCAATTCCTCTTTCAGACCTTGTCTTATTATCTGAATCCCGGGTTTCGACTCCTGAATCCTGAATTTCACATATCACTCTTCCGCCCCACTTTTTCAGCAGATTCCTGTTGATCCCGGTCCTTACCATCTCAACATCGGTAAGGATATCTTTACCCGCCTTTATCGCGGCGATTCCCGCCTTCACCGCGCCGGGATGAAAGACAAGGCTGTCTTTATACTCAAAATCAGCCGTCGTATGTATTACGCGCTTTATAACAGGGCGCCTTTCCTCCGGCAGATCACTTAAATCAATCTCATCCGAGATTATATCAAAACTCTTCTTTTCTATCTCCCACGGCTTAAGGCCGACAGAAGCGGTCTCAATCCTTTCGAGCACCACCTGGACCATTTTATTGTGAACCCCCAGTGGTTCCGTGCAGACAAACTGAACTTCGGGATATTTTTTTCCGGCCTCCCTGATTATGCCGGGAATATCTTTTGATGCATGCGCGCCGCTGCTCAGGAAATAGGGATGGATGATAACTTCCTTTGCACCATCCCTGACACAGGATGTGATCGCCTCCATAATGCCGGGTTTTGCAAACCGGAGATACGCGGCCCGCACACAATCCTCACTGCATCCCGGATGTATCATCTCATGCAGCAGTCTTGCCACATGATCAAGGTTGTTCGCGTTATTTTCCGGACTACCGTGTCCCGCAATGACTATCTTTTCCATTATGCTCCTCTATAAAACCGATAAAATTCTCCGCCGTCGAATTATTGCTTCCAAAATGAAGATGTATATAACTGCCGACTGTGTTTTTTACTCTGAATCCTTCATCAAAAATATAAGCCCCCGATCCGTCTTTCACTGAATAAATCAGATCAGGATTCAGGGGTTCGAATGGCCGGGGGGCCGGGGGGATAAAAGCACCGTCAGTCCCTGCTTCCTGCTTTTTGCTCCCGTTTTCATCAACTATTTCCGAATAATGGAATTCATGGCCCCGCATTGCAACCCCTTTTTTACCGATAATAGAATCCTCTCTTAAAATCACTTCCCTGTAACCGAGCCTGGCCCTGCCCTTTGTCATCTTTGTACTAAAGGGGAATACTCCGGCCATCGGATAAAACACATTGTCAAAATCATGGATCCCTTCCGTGAGATACATGAACCCGCCGCACTCCGCGTACACAGGCATTCCCTTATCCGAGAAATCCTTTACTGATTCCAGCATTGACCTGTTTTCAGACAATTTTCCGGCGTAAAGTTCAGGATAACCGCCGCCTATATACAGGGCATCCGCGCCATCCGGTATCTTGCCGTCTGACAAAGGACTGAACTTCACAATCTCAGCTCCGGCGTCTCTCATTAAATCAAGGTTGTCTTCATAATAGAAGCAGAATGCCTTGTCGCTGGCAACCGCAATCCTGAGATCTGCAGATCGATTGCAGGGGCGAGGTGACCTCGCCCTTACAGGCGCTTTCACGTTCTCGGGCAGACACATGGGTCTGCCCCTACCGTCATCCCGCACTATCCCATCAATATCAACATTCTCCAGAATCGCGTCCGCCAGTTTATCTATCTCTTTTGAGTCGATCGGGTTTTCTTCGGCAACGACCAGGCCGAGATGCCTATGGGGGATTTTAAAATCCAGCTTCCGCGGCAGATAGCCTAAAACAGGGATTTCATCGACACTGTCTCTGAGTCTCCCGTAATGCCTGTCTGACGCTACGCGGTTGAAGATGACGCCACCGGGACCCTCTCCTGTCAAAAGGGAGGGATGCCTGTATTCAATAAACCCCTTCACCACTGCCCCCGCACTCTCCGCCATTCCGTAAGCGTCGACAACCAGGATAACAGGCAGGCCCAATGCGGCCGCCAGGTCTGCTGTGCTGAGGTTGCCGTCATACATGCCCATCACCCCCTCGACAACCGCTATATCAGCGTCTGCCGAATGTTTGTTAAAAGAGTCAATCACATAGTCCCTGCCGCAGATCCATAAATCGAGGTTCCTTGAACGCCTCCCTGTAATAAGCCCGTGTAATCCGGTATCGATAAAATCCGGGCCTGCCTTGAACGGCTGGACCTTATAACCCTTCTTCTTCAGCGCGGCCAGGATTCCGAGTGTGATGGTCGTCTTGCCGCAGCCGCTGTGTGTCCCGGCGATCACTATGCCCCGCATAAACGTTCAAGCTCCCCGAGTAAGCGCGTATTGTCCCTGCCGGATTTTACCGCCACCCTGATATAAGACCCATCGAGTCCAATAAAATTGGAACAGTCTCTCACCAGAATACCCTTATCCCTGAGCGAAAATAGAGCCTCCGGCGCATTATTTAACCTGATAAGATAAAAGTTTACCGGAGAGGGGAAACAGGTTATCCCAAGCCGCCGGAATCCGTCTTCGAGCATCTTCTTCCCATCAGCAACAACCTCGAACGTCCTGTCCATGTATGCGTTATCATTGAGGGCGGCGACTCCGGCCGCCTGCGCGAGGGTGTTCACTGTCCACGGCTCCTTACGATCCTTCATAATACCGGCAAGTTTTAACGGGGCCACCGCGAACCCGATCCGCAGACCTGAAAGCGCGTAAAACTTGGTCAGGGATCTCAGAACGATCAGGTAAGGGTTGCGTGCGACTTCATCGACCAGGGAGTTCATCGGGCTAAAATCTATAAACGCCTCATCAACAACAAGGAGGCATTTAAGTTCGCGCGCCGCATCGGCAATCTTCATAATTTCGTCCTTTTTAAGCATCCCTCCCGTAGGATTATTCGGATTGCAGAGAAATGCCATATCGCAATGTTCCATGGCCGTAATAAACCGGTCGGCGTCTATCTCAAAATTATTCTCCACAGTAAGCTGAAAGTTCAGGATTGATGGCCGGCAGTGACTGCTCCCCGGAACTGAACTGTTTATGTAAACCAGCACCGCCCTGCCGTATTCAGAGAATGTGGGGGCGGGAATGAGTATCTTCCCGGGTCTTAATGCCCTGACAACAAGATATATAAGCTCCGTGCTGCCGTTACCGCAGATGATCGTTTCAGGATTTATATCATAATGTTTTGTGATCTCCAGCCTGAGCCGTTCGGCGTCAGGGTCGGGATAATTATTCAGAAACCTGCTCTCTGCCGTAATCGCCGAGATTACGCTCTCCGGTACTCCAAGCGGATTGATGGATGCGCTGAAGTCGAATATCTCATCCATCGACAGACCATGCTCTTCAGCGGCCCTGTAAATGTTTCCGCCGTGTTCATCAACCGCCCTGGACAAAGGCCCAAAACTTTTCATAACGAAGACCTCGCAAAGGCTGTAGCCACAACAATAATTGCGCTGAGCAGGCAGGTAATTTTAGCTATACCCAAGGCCTCTTCCGAGGCATTAAGATAGAAATCCTCACCCGTCCTGCTTTCGCTCCCGATATATGGTTTATCAACCGGCACACCGCCGTAAACGGACGCGCCGCCAAGCTTCACGCCAAGCGCGCCGGCCATGGCCGCCTCCGGAACACCGCTGTTTGGACTGGAATGTTTTCTTCCGTCGAGTCTCATGATTTTAAAGGCGTTGATGCTGTTGGTATAATCCGGTCGTACCGGCCTGTTCATCACTGCGCGCCCGAGCCATATTGAAGTGTCCAGGATAAAAGTCGCCGAGACGATTAACAGGCCGGTGATTCTGGCTGGGATATAATTCGCGGCGTCATCGAGCCGGGCCGCGGCAAGCCCGAGATTGATATACCTTTCATCCCTGTATCCGACCATCGAATCGAGAGTGTTTACGGCCTTGTAGGCCAGCGCCAGTGGCAGCCCTCCAATCGCAAGATAAAACAGGGGTGCAACAACACCGTCCGAGAGATTTTCAGAGAGGGTCTCGATCGTCGCCCTGAGTATCTTTTTTCCGGAAAGGCCGCTGGTATCACGGCCCACGATCATACCCAGTCTCTGCCTCGCCTCTTCAATACGTTTATTCCGTATTGATCCGATGACCAGTCCAGCCGAACCGATGAGTTCCCGGACCGCGATAGTCGTTGATGTAAGATAAATAATTATGATTATTCCCGGAACCGTAACCGCCATGTTATTAAAACTTATCAGCGCCTTCATGCCCAGGGCGGTGAGGAAAAACACCGGGACAACAATAAGTATCACCAGGAGCGCCCCCGCCGCCTTTTCTCCCGTCGGCGTTCTGAAAATCCTCCCGAGCAACTGCTCCAGTCTGTTTACGGCATTTCCGATAATCCTGACAGGGTGCGGAAGTGATCGCGGATCGCCTATCGCGATATCCAGCAATAATGCCGGAATCAGCATCATCGGAGAAAGACTGAAGACTGACAGGTCACCATACCCGTTCATATCTTCACCGCCCTCTTTATGAAATCAATTCCGATATTCCGCCTCACAATGTCCGCCAGGTTATCGATGGCCCTGTCCTTTAATTCAGAATATTTTATTTTGGAATTCAGGGAATCCAGCCCTCTCCTGTCCCTGAGCCGGTCTAAAAGGTCGCGTCTGAATGAGTCGTTCTCGAACAATCCATGGATGTAGGTGCCCCAGCAGTTGTTGTCCCCTGAGCCATCCAGCTCATATCCCTCACCGGCAGGCAGCCTCTTTAACCTGAACAGGCCGATATCCCCCCTGCTTACGCCCATATGAATTTCATAGCCTCTTAATGGAAATCCGGAGGCATCGGCCATCCCCGCTTCTACCCGGCAGGTTATTTTTTCCTTCTCATAGAATGTTTCAGTATTGAGCAGTCCGATGCCGTCAATTTCACTGAGCGGGCTTTCAACGCCGTGGGGATCATATATCTTTCTGCCCATCATCTGGTAGCCTCCGCAGATACCGGCCACCATTATGCCTTTTGAAGAAGCCCTTTTAATGCTTTCAGCAAGGCCGGACTCCTTCAGAAAGCCCATATCCCTGACGGTATTTTTCGAGCCAGGAATAATAACCATGTCGGCGTTTTCTATCTCTACCGGGTTCCCGGAGTAAACAACCTCCACATCCGGCTCATACGTCAAGGGATCAAAATCCGTGAAATTAGCGATATATTGCAGCCTTACTATCACAATTTTTATCTCTTTGATCCCTTTTCCTGATTCGGCCCTCTGTCTCTGGAGCGCCATTCCGTCTTCCTCCGGCAGACCTATATCCCTGATATATGGAAGGACCCCGATTACGGGCCTGCCTGTCTTCTCTTCTATCATCTCCAGTCCCGGTCTGAGTATTTCCGGATCTCCCCGGAACTTGTTTATGACAAACCCCTTTATGTATCTGCTGTCATTTCCGAGGAGCTGGACGGTTCCGTACAGGGATGCAAAGACGCCTCCCCTGTCTATATCACCAACAAGGATTACAGGGGCGTCCGCATGTTTCGCGACAGCCATGTTCACAACATCCACGTCCATAAGATTTATCTCCGCCGGGCTTCCGGCCCCCTCGATGACTATCACCTCATATTTTTGCGAGAGCCTGTCAAAGGACGTTCTGACAGCCTTCCATGCCTCTTTTTTGAATGAATAATATTCCTGGGCCTTCATATTGGAATGGACCTTCCCGTGAATAATGACCTGTGAGCCCGTCTCGCCCGATACCTTCAGCAATATGGGATTCATATCCACAGAGGGCTCTATTCCAGCCGCCTCGGCCTGGAGCGCCTGGGCCCGTCCTATCTCTCCGCCTTCGGAGGTGATATAGGAGTTTAATGCCATGTTCTGCGCCTTGAAAGGCGCTACACTTAAGCCCATGTCCCTGAATATTCTGCAGAGCGCGGCAGTAATAAGGCTCTTGCCGGCGTCTGAACCTGTACCCTGTATCATCAATGCCTTAGCCAATGGGCCCCCCGTTTATCAGCTTGACGACAGGATAACCATCCCGGAACTCAATAATGTTTATCGCTGCATAATCCTGTTCGATCCTGAAGATATTCTCCAGCGGCATGCCGAGGAGGTGGCAGAGGATTATCCTGTTCGGGCCGCCGTGCGCAGCTATGACAATATGCTCATCGTTATGGCCCGAGATTATCCCGTTAAGGGCCTTTATCACCCGTTCCTTCACCTCGATAGTACTCTCTCCTTCAAGTTGACCGAACTCAACCGGACTCTCCATCCATGAACTGAATTCCCTCGGATATTTCTCTCTTATCTCATCAAACGACATGCCTTCCCATATACCGAAGTTTCGCTCTCTGAGCCCAGGAACAACAAGAGGTTTTAGCCCATGCGGAGAGGCGATAATCCCGGCGCTCTTCATCGCCCTGCTCAGATCGGAACAGTAGACGGCGCGTAGTCCGACAGAGACAGGAATAGACCTCGACACCTTTTCTATCTGTCTCACGCCCTCTTCGGACAACGGCACATCGAGCGTCCCTTTATAGCGCATTTTATCAGCGCCCTCTGTCTCTCCATGTCTGATTAAATATAGTGTTGTAACCATACCGACGCCACCATTAAAAGTAATATCTCCGATATCTCGCTCGTTGCGCCCAGACTGTCTCCGGTGAGACCGCCGAATTTTCTCAGAAAGAATTTTACGGACGCGTAATTATATATGTATAACAAAGCGAAAAGGACAAAAAATAATTGGACTATCGACCCAATACCTGCCGAACCGGGCTGCAGCAACAGGGCGGTCGCCAGGTAAAACAGGATTAAAGATACGGTCGATATAAAAAGGGTGTTCAGATTCACATTATCCAGGAATATCCGGCCGAGTCCATCCTTTCTCGCGGATACCCCGTGATACATGGCGGGGACCATCACCCACTTCGAGAAGACCGGCATAACAAACAGGAAGAAACCGGCTGCAAGGACGGAATGTCCGGAGAAGAGACTGTTCATGAAAAGGAATTTCAGAAGAATGGCCAGGACTATCGCGACCACACCGATTGCGCCGTTAGCGCTGTCTTTCATCACCAGGAGTCTCCTCTCTTTATCGGCGGCCCCGTCTCCACTCGATTTTACAGCCAGTGCGTCAAACGTATCGGCGAGTCCATCAAGATGGAAACCGCCGTTGCTGACTGTCAATATCAAAATAACAAGGCCGCTTACAATCTCCGAGGGGAAGATATTGATTAATATCAAGGCGCTTCCAGCGGCCAGCAGACCCTGAAACACGCCTGCTACCGGGAAAAAGGCCGCTGACTGTGAGATCTCCTCTTCGGCAACATCGCCTTTAATCTCTAAAGGTATGATCGTCAGGAACTGAAATGCTATTAAAATCCGCTTCATAGTCATTAATCGTCAATCTTTAAACCAGGCGCCAGTGTAAAATCCATAAGGGTCCGACATTAGTTCAGCACCTCATTCGAGACACCGGCATCTCCAAAAGTCGCCATTTCTTTGTATATCTTCAGCCCTGCCTCTATTACGAACATCGCCAGCGCGGCGCCCGTGCCTTCTCCGAGCCTCAGGTCAAGATCAAGGATAGGCCTCAGATCCATCTTCCCGAGCATCGCCTTATGTCCTGTCTCGACGGAGTTATGCGCCGCAAACATGTAATCTTTTGTCTTCGGCTCGATACAATAAGCTATCAACGCCCCAGCAGTAGATATAAATCCATCAATGACAACCGGTATCCTGTTCGCGGCAGCGCCGATGACAACCCCGGCAATACCGCCGATCTCGGTCCCGCCAACCTTCGCGAGGACATCAATCGGGTCTTTGGGATCAGGCATGTTTAGGGCTATCGAATCCTCTATAACTTTAATCTTATTCCTGAAAGCGTCATCCCCTATTCCCGTGCCCCTGCCGGTTATCTCAATAACGGGTCTACCGGTAAAAACAGCAGCAATCGCGGACGACGGTGTTGTGTTTGCGATCCCCATCTCCCCGGTGCCGAAAATTTTATAGCCCTTTTTCGCGTATTCGACCGCAAGATCGATCCCGACCCCGATGCTTCTTTCAGCCTGCCGACGTGTCATTGCGGGTCCTTTTCGCATATTCGCCGTCCCCATCATCACCTTTTTTGATATAAGCCCATCCAGATTCCCGAAATCAAAATCAACCCCTATATCGACAACACCCACATCAGCCCCGGCGTGACGCGCAAGAACGTTTATGCCGGCGCCCTGACTGAGGAAATTAAAGACCATCTGTCTTGTTACTTCCTTTGGAAAGACTGATACTCCTTCATCCGCAACACCGTGGTCTCCCGCAAATGTAAAGATAATTTTTTTATCGAGCGAGGGCATTCTGTTTTCGGTGATCGCAACCAGCCTCCAGGCAAACTCCTCGAGCCTTCCGAGGCTGCCCTGAGGCTTTGTGAGATTATCCAGGCGCTTCCGGGCCTCTTCGGCAAAGACATCTTTGGTATTCGTAATGTTTGATACAGCTGAAATTAAATCCATGGCTCTCTCCGCAATTTAAATATTCAGAACATCCAGGTCGTTTTAACTGTCTTCACTTGATTTTAACCGGAATCCCCGCCGTCACCAGATAAACATCATCCGCTATAGCGGCAACCTCCTGATTCAAAAATCCCGCTATATCCCTGAACCTCCTCGCCAGCCTGTTACCGGGGACAATTCCCATGCCGATTTCATTGGAGACAATAAACAGGTTCACGTCTTTTGCTGTATCCGGGACCTTCAACCTGTCTGTAAACTCCCGTATGAAATCCTCTGGTGACCCCCGCCCCGGCTGCATCTCCGGCAGGCTGTTTTCCACATTTATATTCTCTGTTTTGTGCAGTATGTTCGATAGCCACAAGGTCAGACAATCAACCACGATCACGCTGTATTTGTCATCGATCTCATTGATCACACCGGCGATCTCCAGTGGTTCTTCGTAAGTATCCCAGCCACTGTCCCGTTCCGCCCTGTGTTTATCCACTCTGGCCTTCATCTCCGCATCCAGCACTTCCGCTGTGGCGATGTATGCCTTTCTGCCCGGAATCTCCGAGGACTCCCTAAGGGCGAACGCGGTTTTCCCGCTCCTTGCACCGCCTGTAATAAAAATTATTTTCCCGCCCAGTTCCGGACTCAACTCATCTCACCTCTCGTAACCCGGAGAATGAATTCATAACTGAAAGGCCGTCATATCCGCCTTAAAATACATTTTCGGGCCAAAATAAAAAAATCCCCCCGCCTGAGGCAGGAGGATTGCACCCTGTTTTACTTTATCCTCACATTCCTCCTCGGGAATGTTCTATCAGTATTCAGCTGTCAGTCCCGGTTTCTGGAACCGGAGCAGATACCTTCCAACTATTTTTTCCAGGCAGGTCTTCTGGCTTTCCCGACCTTTACAGCCTTCCCGGTCGTCGCGACCAGTGGCATTTAAGTAAAGGTGCTTATTTTAATGAATTAAACCGGGATTACAGCGGCGGGACCACTCCTGATTTCAACAGGATTCCCCATTAAGCTTCTCAGCACCTGAAACAGTATATTTTTACCTGAAATGGACGAAAAAAGCAAGGAACCGCAAAACAGGAACCCGCCATGGCAATAGATTCAAAATGAAAACAAAGGCAGGCATATGCATCGAAAAAGTATCCGCGGCTAGTGTCCTGGCAGGCAAGCAATGACGTAAGATTACGAAGTAATAAGGACAAGTAAGATACGACAGTTTTTGCTTGGCAGGACACTAATTTCTTATCACGCTTTTTTCCGGGTAATAGCCGCTTCTGACATTTGTATTCGGATATACAATAGAGGCCTTTCCCAACAGGGCGCCCGGACTGGTTACTGAATTGCACCCTGTCTCCACCCCGTCCCCGAGCATGGCGCCGAACTTCCTTAATCCTGTCTTGTACAACTCCCCTTTTATAACCAGCTCCACTTCGGCATCAATTATCTTGAGGTTTGCAAGTTTTGTCCCTGCGCCCAGATTGACATTATTGCCGAGAATGCTGTCACCGAGGTACGCAAAATGCCCCGCCTTGGCATTATTCAACATGACCGCATTCTTGATCTCCGTGGTATGACCTACTACACATCCGTCGCCGACGATGCAGTTCCCCCTGATATACGCGCCCTGGCGGACCTCGGTGTTGCCGCCTATTATCACCGGTCCTTTGATCAGGGCTCCGGGTTCAACCACTGATCCCGCGCCTATGGAAATATTAACACCAAAAAAAACCGCACCCGCAAAAAGGACGGATGCACCTTTCAGTTCTTCTCCTTCCATAAAGACTTTCAGGTCACCCTTCGTTGCGTCGCCGTGTATAATCTCAAAACCGTCATAAATCACCTCACCCCCGAAGAGCACACAGGTCCGGGGAAGAAGAACATCGCCTTTTCTCAGGGATGCAACATTCGGAATTATAACGTCTTCCAGATAGGGCCTTATCCTTCTTAACACTTCCCATACAAGCTCAACCCCCTCAAAAAGTCCTTTGTGTTCAAACTCTGTCAGATCGAAAAAGTCCTCCGGCCTCGGCATTGGGTATCCTCCTGATGTTTATGAATAATCCCGCATGTTTCTCTTCAGGGATATGCACAGACATCTTTCCTTTATTATATGGATAATGAAATCACTCCAACGGAAAATCGATTAATGATAACAGATTGCGCGAGCGGGTTTCAAAGACTTTGATGTTCATTCAGGGGGAGACCGGCCGGCTTTTACGCCTGAACTTCAGTTGATCTCCTTTCCATGTTCCGAAAAATGAAATTCTCCTTGTAATAAATAGAAAATTTGATAT
>JAYWMP010000148.1:0-4666 GCA_035873255.1 Nitrospirota bacterium | reverse complement strand
ACCTTAAAAAAAGGAGGAATCATATGGCCTGCAAAACAAAAGGTGGTTCATGCTGTACAACCAAAAAAACCGCCGCGAAGCCAAAAGCAAAACCGGCGAAGACAAGCAAAAAATAAAAACCATTAAATCGTTTTCAGACACAGGAAAGAATGGCAAATACCGTCCTTTTCTGTGTCTGCTCTTAACATGATTTCGATTTCCGCCGCGCATCAATCAGACGGACCCTCTTATTTGTAATATATAAATGTGATAAGATCCCCCTGTGTTTGAAAAAGAACTGAAAAGAATAGAAAAGCTGCATCTGGATCGTCATATAATCTCACGCTCATCGGTTTCGGGACCGGTGATAATGATAAAAGGAAGGAAATATATAAATTTTTCTTCAAATGATTATCTTGGCCTTGCCGGCCATCCGAAAGTTATTGAATCCGCGATAGAGGCTGTAGGGAAATACTCGTTGGGTACGGGCGCCTCCAGGCTGCTTGCCGGCGGTACGGTGCTTCATGAAAGACTTGAAGTGCGGATTTCAGAGTTTAAGGGGACTGAATCCGCATTGGTGTTTAATTCAGGTTATGCCGCAAATACAGGCGTAATCCCGGCGCTCGCCCATGATGGCGCTGTAATCTTCAGTGATGAATTAAACCATGCGAGCATAATAGACGGCTGCCGGCTAAGCAGGGCCAGGACGGTCATATACAGGCACGGGGACACACTTCAACTCGAAAAACTGATAAAAGAAGAGGGGAAGGGCGAAAAGGTAGTCGTTACGGACTCTGTATTCAGTATGGATGGCGACATCGCACCTCTCGGGGACCTTTATGATATATGCAGAAAATATAGGGCTGTCCTTTACATTGACGACGCCCACGGCACAGGAGTGCTCGGAAATGGAAAGGGCGCGCTTGAGCACTTCAATATCAGGCCTGAACCATGGATTGTTCAGATGGGGACATTCTCAAAGGCCATGGGCTCTTTCGGGGCCTTTATCGCCGGGAGTGAAGATGTTATCAGGTGGGTGTTGAACACCGCACGGAGTTTTATCTTTTCGACGGCCCTTCCTCCCGGTGTTATAGCTGCGTCCATTGCTGCGCTCAGGATTGTCAGAACAGACAGGGTATTAATAAAGAGACTCTGGGCAAACAGGGAAAGGCTTGTAGCCGGCATCAGGAATGCTGGTTTCGATACCGGGGGAAGTGAAACTCCGATTATCCCGATAAAGACCGGCACTATCGGCCGGGCGCTCGGGATATCCGGATTCCTGTACGGAAAGGGCATATACGCCCCCGCCGTCAGGCCGCCCGCTGTAAGAGAGCCGAGGGTGAGAATCACTGTCAGCGCGGCGCATAATGACGGGCACATAGACGCGTTACTGCATGCGCTTGAGGGGCTGGATTAACCACGTCGGTGTTTTATCCCGATGCAACGAGCGGTGGGCCGGAGTTTAGCGCTTGGAAATGAAAATGCCCTTTCTTTTTTAATAGTTTTAAAACGTAATGATTTATAGTATAGTATGTCATTATCAGACATACCCGGTTTAAAAATAAATTGACAACGGAGTTCCGATGATAACTGGAAAAGAAGATATGCTGCAGTCACTCATTGAGGTCTTTTTGATGGAAAAGGGGACGAGTGAGTTTTATTCCCGCGCCGCCGCAAAGGCGGTTAATCCCGGAGCTAAAAAAACCTTTGAGGATATCTCCGGGTGGGAAGAAAGGCATGCATCGTTCGTACGTTATCTGTATCAATCAGTAATGGATGAAAGGGACATAAAGGGTTTTGATGATTTCGAGAAAATGACGGATGCTCCGGATACCGAGGCGGGGATTCCGCTGAAAGAACTTGAGGCGAAATCAGAAGAGTATATTTTTACCGACGACCTTGGCGCCCTGGCGATGGCGTTTGAGATCGAAGGCAGGGCATACGCTCTGTACAGGCGGCTTTCCGAAGACGCGGCGGACAGCAATGCAAAGGTCATATTCAGTGGGATGATGGAGCAGGAGCTTAATCATATCGCCTATCTGGAGAAGATGAGGATGAGACTTGCTGAAACTTCGTGACGGAATAGTAGAATTATATAAAAAAGTCGCAACATCCATACCGCCGGATATCGAAGAGGCCTTAAAGTCCTCTTATGAAAATGAAACCAGGGGCTCCGGAGCAAGATCATCGCTCGGCATTATCCTCGAGAATATAAAGCTGGCCAGGAAGACCGTACGACCGGTCTGCCAGGACACCGGTATCCCGGTCTTTTTTGTTCGTGTACCTGCAGGGTTGAGCCAGGTTGAATTAAAAAAGAGCTTTGTTGAGGCTACCCGAATCGCTACTGAAAGGATACCGCTGAGGACGAACGCCGTTGATATAATCACTGAAAAAAATTCCGGTGACAACACCGGGACCGGATTCCCGGTAATATACTTCGAGGAGGTCCAGGGCGGCACCCTCACCATAGATCTTATGTTAAAGGGCGGGGGGTGCGAAAATGCGGGACAGATTTACAAGCTGCCCGCTGAAGAGCTGAACGCGCAGCGCGACCTTGACGGCGTCAGGAAATGTGTTATCGATACGGTACAAAAAGCCCAGGGCAGGGGCTGTCCTCCATATATTCTCGGTGTCGGCGTCGGTGGGTCAATAGACCAGGTCGCCGGACTCGCCAAGAGGCAGCTTCTATGTAAATTGACCGATACAAACAGGATCGGGGAACTTGTAAAGATCGAAGAACGCCTCCTGAGAGAGATCAACGAACTCGGAATCGGTCCTCTGGGATTGGGTGGCGAATCAACTGCCATCGGAGTTAAGATAGGCGTTAATCACCGTCATCCCGCGTCCTATTTTGTGGACGTTTCCGTGAGCTGCTGGGCGAACAGAAGAGGGCGGCTGATATGGTAGAGCCAAAAAAAATTAAACTTCCTCTCTCTTCTGAAGACGTTGCCGGCCTTAAAGTCGGGGACCTGGTGCTGCTCAGCGGAAATATGGTAAGCGGCAGGGACAGGATGCATAAATACCTTGTTGAAGAGAGACCCTCTCCGGATGACATCCCTTTTAATCTGTCGGGTGCGGTTATTTACCACTGCGGCCCTGTTATCAAAAAGGTCGATGATAGCTATATGGTCATAGCCGCCGGGCCGACAACAAGTATGCGGGTTGAGATGTACGAGGCGCGGGTAATACGGGAGTACGGCATAAAAGGCATTATAGGGAAGGGGGGCATGGGCGGAAATACGCTCAGGGCGCTTCAGGAAAATGGCTGTGTTTATTTTAATACCACAGGAGGGGCGGCTGTTTATCTTGCGGACAGGATCAAAAAGATACTGGATGTATGGAAACTTGATGAGTTTGGCCCGACAGAGGCCATGTGGCTCTTTGAAGTTGATGAATTTCCCGCGATAGTGACCATGGATGCCCATGGGAATAATATGCATAGAGATATTGAAGAGCTGTCTTTCCGAAAATTTTCAGAATTAATGAGGTAGAATGACATGATATTTATTACCGGCGCTACCGGTTTTGTCGGCGGACACCTGGTTGACCACCTGCTTGATAAGGGCCTGAAATTAAAATGCCTGGTCCGTTCTGAAAAGGCGGGAGAGTTGCTTACCGCGAAGGGAGTAGAAGTGGTTCGTGGCGATATAACTCTTCCCGGGACACTTGAGGGAATTCTTCATCCGGATGATTTTGTCATTCATCTTGCGGGCATTATCATCGAGAAGGGAGTCAATACCTTCAATTCCATCCATGTTGAGGGTACATCCAATCTTGTAAACGAGGCGAAGAAATCGGGTGTTAGGCATTTCTTCTATCAGTCCGCGCTCGGGGCCGATAAGACTTCCCGGGCGACTTATCTTAAGACCAAGGCAGGGGCCGAGGAGATAGTAACCGGAAGCGGACTTGAGACGACGATATTCAGGCCTTCTCTCATAATAGGACCATGGGACGGCTTTACTGTTAAACTCATCGATATGATAAAACTCTCCCCTGTACTGACTATTCCAGGGGAAGGTAAGGCCAGGTTCCAGCCGATCTGCATAAAAGACTGGCTGAAATGTATCGATAAAGTTATTGATAATCCTGGCGGCTATCCTGCAACATATGAAATCGCCGGTCCGGAATATATTGAATTCAGAAAAATGATAGAGATACTGTCAAGGTCCATGGGACGGGAAAAACCCGTCCTCAAGGTGCCTATGGGCCTGATGAAGTTCGCCGCCAGTTTTTTCGGGGCGCTTCCGGTTTCTTTTCCCGTGACATCCGAGCAGCTGGAACTTCTTGAGACCGATAATATCTGCGACATGGATATTGTGGAAAAAAACTTCGGCTTCTGTCCGGTAAAATATGAAGACGCCCTGAAGGCCTTTATTTAACTATAAGCACATCGCACTCGGCGTGATCGATTATTTTGGATGAAACACTGCCCAGCAGGAATTTCCCGGCCCCGTGCCTTCCGTGGCAACCGGTAATAATAATATCCGCTTTTATCTTTTTGGCCATCTTTAGTATCTCTTCCGGGGGATTGCCCTCGGCTACGACCGTTTTTATGGCTTTGATCCCTTTAGCTCGGGTTTTTATTTTTCGCATAATTTTATTCGCTTCCTCATTGAGCGTTTCGAGTATCCTCTCCCTGTCAATACTGGTTAATTCCGTAAGATAGAGTTCAGGCACAACCGAGATG
>JAYWMP010000160.1:0-14635 GCA_035873255.1 Nitrospirota bacterium | reverse complement strand
CAACAGATGATATAAATGTTGATGAACATTTTGGCAGGGCTGGCAAGTTCGCCATATATGAATTAAGAAAGGACGGTTATCAACTTATTGAGATAAGAAAATTTGCCGAAGGCAGGGATACTGCTATAGAGGAGACAAAGGGAAAGGGACAGATACATGATGACAGGGTGAGAAGCAAGGTTGAGAGACTTGAGGACTGTAAGATCATATATCTTACGGAAATCGGCGGCCCGTCGGCGGCAAGACTTGCGAGAAAAGGCATAATGCCAGTAAAGGTGAAAGAGGTGGTCGCAATTGAGGAGGCCCTCAATAAACTCCTTGAGACCGTGAAGACATCTCCGCCCCCTTGGCTCAAAAAGGCGATGGAGATCAGTTAGCCGTCAGGATTCAGCCAAAGCTGATTAATACCAGTAGAATATTTACTAACTTTGATTTTTTATTGATAGCTGTCAGCTGATTGCTGATTGCTTACAAAAAAGGAGGAAGAAAAGATGAAAATGATCAGGGCGTTTATAAGACCGGAGAAGGAGCAGGAAGTAGTCTTGGCATTAGAGGGCGCGGGTTTTCCGTCTGTTACAAAGATGCCGGTATTTGGAAGGGGAAAACAGAAAGGACTTCAGGTGGGACCAGTGCATTACGATGAACTCCCAAAGGCCCTGCTCCTGATAGTTGTCGATGACGAGGACGAAGAAAAGGTTATAAACTTAATACAGACTAAGGCGAGGACGGGATTTATCGGCGACGGCAAGATATTCGTCAGCCCGGTGGATACCGCTTACACGGTCAGGACTGGAGAGGAAGGCCTATGAAAGAAATCATTGCAATTATCCGGAGGGACAAGGTCCCTGAAATTAAACAGGCGCTTGAGGATATGGGATATCCGTCACTCACGATCCAGAGCGTGGATGGAAGAGGGAAGCAGAAGGGCGCCATGTGCGCCGAGATGGACTCGGAAATGCCGGAGAGTTTTTGCACAACGGCCAAACTGAAGCCGACGCCTTCCACCTATGCCCTTGAGCATACACTGCCGAAGGTTGCCCTTTACGTGCCGAAGAGGATGCTTACAATAGTGGTGCCTGATGATCTGGTCACAAAGATTGTTAAATCCATAGTCAGTGTAGGACAGACAGGCAAGCACGGCGACGGAAAGATATTTGTTGCTCCGATAGGTGGGGCCATAAGGATAAGAACGGGTGAAAAGGGTGGTGAGGCGATAGCTTAAAAAGGGATTGATTGGATAACTCCCCCAGCCCCTCTTAAACTAAGAGGGGAGTTATTCTCCTCCCCTTAACTTAAGGGGAGGTCGGGAGGGGTTACTCCGTCCCCCTTTGGAAACGTGGGATATAGGGGGATTTTTTAATACAATGAGAAAGGAGAAGAGATATGGCGGAAGTTACTTGCTACACAAGGGGTGGGAGCACATGGACCCCGAATTATATCGAATCGATTGATGTTGAAAAATGTCTGGGCTGCGGACGCTGCTATAAGGTCTGCAGCAGGACGGTTCTTGAGCTTATAGAGAAACCGTTTGAGGGTGATGACGAGTATGGAGACGATATGGGCAATAAGGTGATGTCTGTTGCGAATCCGGACGACTGTATCGGCTGTGGGGCGTGCGCCAAGATATGCACGAAGAAATGCCATCTGCATACTGCCATGGTGTAATACGGTCAACGTTAACGAACGGCAACTACGCAACGGATAACGACGCATAGCGCATAGAGTAACGGACTGAGGACTAACAGCGATACCTGCTGACGAAAATTATAGGCTCCCCCTTTTCAAAAAGGGGGAGCCTATTTGCTTGAGGAATTCAAGATATCTGTCCTTTGTTTTTGCGCCTTACTCCTTACTGTCTTTGTTTGCGCTCTGCTCTATGCGCTATGCCGTTGTTTACGCTTTGCTTTTGTTTGCGCCTTGAACGTTGAACGTTGAACGTTGAACTTCTTCTATCCGTTGCGCTTTGCTTGTTTGCGAACCCGTTACGCCGTGACCGCTCAATCAAAATTAATTAAAAGAAATATTAGACTTAATATTTTTTTCCCTGTATAATTTCGTCAAAGTGGGAGGGAAATATGAATATGCGATTGAGATCAGAAGGATATGTTTTATTATCTCTTTTTTTATTGTTTCTCTGTTATCCTGCGGCGATATCCGCCTCCGGAAAATTTGAGGGGGCCGAAGAGATAAGGTTAAGCGCCCCGACGCAGGCTTGCATCGCCTGTCATAAGGCGGTCAGCCCCGGCATTGTGAGTGACTGGCTCTCCAGCCGGCACGCAAAGACAATCCCGGCCGAGGCGATGAAGAAACCGGCCCTTGAGAGAAGGATCTCGTCAGACAGACTTCCTGATGAGTTGAGTGTATACGCGGTTGGCTGTTATGAATGTCACAGCCTTAATCCCGCAAGGCACAAAGACAATTTTAATCATATGGGTTATATGATAAATGTTGTCGTCTCCCCGAACGACTGTAGTACCTGTCATCCCACTGAGGCGGATCAATACGCGCGAAGTAAAAAGGCCAACGCCTATAAAAACCTGATGAAAAACCCCATATATCACAACCTGGTCAAGACGGTTACCGGAATAAAAAAGGTTGTGAACGGGAAACTCGTCTCGCAACCGCCTTCTGAAATGACCCTGCGGGAGACATGTCTCGGCTGCCACGGCACAAAGGTGGAGGTCAGAGGCCTGAAAAAGGTATACGCCGGGAGCGCGTGGGGCGAGATTACCGTCCCGGACCTTACAAACTGGCCGAGCCAGGGTGTCGGCAGGGAGAATCCCGACGGCAGTATCGGGGCCTGTACGTCCTGTCATCCGAGGCATGGTTTTTCTATTGAAGTCGCCAGAAAACCATACACCTGCGCCCAGTGCCACCTCGACCCTGATGTGCCGGCGTGGAATGTATACAAGGAGAGCAAGCATGGGGCGATCTACGCCTCGAAAAAGGATGATTGGGATTTCGGGGCGGTTCCATGGACGCTGGGAAAAGACTTTAATGCCCCGACCTGCGCCACATGCCATGTCAGCCTGATTGTATCACCAGATGGCGAAGTGATTGCCGAACGGACCCATGATTTCGGGGCGAGACTATGGGTGAGGCTCTTCGGACTTATCTACAGTCATGCCCAGCCGGTGTCAGGGGATACATCGATAATCAGGAATAAGGACGGCCTGTCGATGCCGACCGCGTTTACAGGGGAACCGGCAACGGAATATCTTATAGATGGAGCCGAACAGGACCGCCGGAAGGGTGTAATGAAAGATATCTGCCGGGGCTGTCACGGCACGTCCTGGATAGACGGCCACTTCGAGAAACTGGATAATACCATTAAAGAGACCAATGAGATGACGCTCTCCGCGACCCAGCTTATGGTGGAGGCATGGGAAAAGGGGATAGAGGACATATCCAATCCGTTTGACGAAGAGATAGAAAAACTCTGGATAAAACAGTGGCTTTTCTATTCCAGTTCCATACGATATGCGTCCGCCATGACCGGAGCGCCTGATTATGCCAGCTTCAAGAATGGATGGTGGGAGCTTTCCGATAATCTCCGGAAGATGAGAAACAGGATAGACATCAAGGAACATATAATGAAACACCAGGCGGAATAGGAATCAATACCGGCCATGAAGGTAATCGCGTTTCTCGGCAGCCCCAGGGAGAACGGAAATACAGAGCTGTTGCTGAAAGAGACTGTAAGAGGCGTGCGGTCATCAGGCCCGGAGGTGAAGACCTTCATGCTGAACCGGATGAACGTACAGCCATGCCAGAACTGCGGCGGATGTGAAGAAACAGGGGAATGCATAATCGATGACGATATGCCGGAAATATACCTGGATATACGCAGGGCCGACAGGATAATTCTGGCGTCGCCGATTTTTTTCTTCGGCCTCAGCGCCCAGACAAAGGCCATGATAGACCGCTGCCAGAGTTTCTGGTGCGAAAAATACCTTCTTGAAAGGCCGGTGCCTGAAGGAATATATGGCCGCAAAGGGCTTCTGCTGCTCGTGGGAGCGATGGAGAAGGAGATAGGGGTGACATGCTCGGATGCTACGGCAAAGGCCTTTTTCAGGACAATAAACGTTCAGGAACACAGTACTTTGAGCTTTCTGGGAATAGACGCAAAAGGCGCTGTTAAGGACCATTCCACCGCGCTGAACGATGCGTTTGAAGCCGGCAGGATTCTGGCCGGCGGCTGACGCGTCTGAATACGTTGTTCAGGTTAATTTTTCCATGTAATCTTCCCATTCCAGCGGCAGCATGGATTTCTTTTTGTTGTTGCATTCCTTGCATGCCGGAACTGTATTGCCTTTAGTGGTTTTCCCGCCTCTTATTAGAGGCACGATATGGTCCATGGTAAGTTCTCCGGGACGGAATTCCTTTTTGCAGTAGTAACACCGGCCTCCGGCGAGTTTTCTTTTCCACCATTGTGATTTTCTGATTTCCCGGGCCCTGGCCCGCTCTCTCCTCAGTTCTTCATCTGTGACATCAGATGTGAAAAAATCCATATTCTATTTAATCTCCCCCCAGTAAACAACCCTGTTCCTTCCTCCGTTTTTTGCGTGGTAGAGCGCCTGGTCGGCCCGGCCTATAAGCTCTTCCTTGGTCTCGGCGTCTAAAGGTGAAGTCGCCATGCCGATACTTATCGTAATTTTAATTGAGGCGCCATCCGCTGAAAAAGAGGTGTTCATGATGGATTTTCTCAACCTCTCGGCGATCATGCCCGCGCCTTTTTCGTCTGTCCCGGGCAGCACGGCGGCAAATTCCTCGCCGCCATACCGTGCTGGTATGTCTATGTCCCTTATCGTTTCTCTTAAGACATTCGCCACCCCCTTCAGCACAAGGTCTCCGGCGGGATGCCCGTATGTATCGTTGATTTTCTTGAAATAGTCTATATCCGCAATCAACAGTGATATGGGCGAGGAGAACCTGTTCAGCCGTCTGAGTTCCTCCGACAATTTCTCCTGAAAGGTCCTGTGGTTATAGAGTCCTGTAAGACCGTCGGTGGTGGCGAGCTTTTCTATCTCCGCGTGCAGTTTCGCGTTGGCGATTGATGTTGACGCCTGGTTGCACATAACTTCCAGCAGTCCGGTCTGGAACGTATCAAAGGCGTCTTTTTTTCCGGAAAGCAGGACAAAGAGTCCGAGAAGCCGCTTTTCATAAAGCATGGGCAAGGCTATAACCGACCGGATGTTTTCGGTCTTGAAAGGCATTATCCGGATGGGATACCCGGCAGTGTCGCTCACGTAATGCCTCTGCCTGTTCACCGCCGCGAAATTGATGACCGTGCTCCTGAGATCGAACAGTCTTTTGTCTACTGATAATTCTCCTGTGTGATATCTTAATTCATATTTCCTGTCCCTTCGAATAAAGATGAAAGCCTGTGAGTCCGTCACCTTTTCAGCCGCTTCGCAGAGTTTCCTTGCCGTCACATTCAGGTCGAGCGACGAGACAAGGTTCGCGCTCTCCTCTTTGAGTATTCTCAACCCGAAGACATCGCGCTTTATCATCGAATATACCCTTTCCCTCTCGAGTATCCTGACGATATGCCCGGAGAACATCCTGGCGGTGTCCCTGTCCGATTCAGTGAAGGCGTGATATCTCGAGCTGTCCACGGTCAGCACCCCAACCGGTAGTTGACCGTCCAGCAGAGGGACCGCGATGATGGAAGAAATCTTGAGGTCCTTTATATATCCGGCATCAAGTGCTTTTTTATTCAGTTCGCCGAAAAGAAGCGTTTTTCTCTCTTTTACGCAGATGTTCAGGACACCTCTGCCGTCGATTATAATATCGTCCCTTTTACCGGTCGAACATCTCAGGTGAAAGCTGTCACCATCGGGTATAAAGAGGTTGGCTGAATCCGAGAATGTCGCCTGTTTGACCGTAAGAAGCATGTCACTGATCTCTTCGTCGGTCTTCAGCATTGACGCAAAGTGATGGGAAAGGACCTCTGTGTTCTCCAGTGATTCCATGCCGGTTTCTTTCATTACTTTCCTCGCGTTTTCACTGATCGACCGCAGGGACGACATCGCCTTCTCTTTCTCCTTTCTCAGGTTATTGAATATCAGGATGGATATGGCGGCCGTCAGGATCAAAAAGACTGAAAAAACCGTTTCTTCGAGGACATCCTTCCCGGAGATGAAAGTCCTCAGTTCCAGAAACGGCATCAGCAGTGACAGGGATATGACGGTCCCGGAGCTGTAAAAGGCCGCGGTTGTGATAATAAAGGGAAAATAGGCCAGGTTCAGCCATGGCAAGTTAAGGGCGTGTGATGTTCCGGCAATGATTAGCGCGATAGAAAAGAGGAATTCGACCTGAAACGCCCTTTTCTTATCCGTAAAGTGCAGTATCGAATATATTAGAACTGTTGATAAGCTTAATGGAAACCAGAGTAGAGGTTTTTTTTCAGGAAGAAAAACCAGCAGGCCGAACCAGGTGGAAACAATAAATAAGAGGGCCGCGCCTCTCTTTATCCTGGAGCCCTGCCCCTTTTTATCTCTTCTTCCCTGAAGAACTTTCTGTAAAGGACTTCCCATTCAGGACTTCCTTCTACCAGTTTTTTCGAAAATGACTGGAGTTTTCGCCTGACAATCTGATCTATCTCCTCCCCTATATTAAGCTCGGCAATAATCGCACGCTTTATTCCGCGCCTGATCACACTTTTATCTTCGATCAACTCTACCAGATCTTTTTCGATAAGGTTTCCAAGAAGAACATGACTTAAATGTGAAATCTTATCATCAGAGAGCATCATAGGACTATATTTCTTTCTCTTACCAGTCTGCTTTTTGTCAAATCGAACAGTCTTCTGTAATCCATCCTGCCCCGTTCTATATCCGACTCATGTTTTTTGAGGATCTCTCTCACCTCATCGTTAAGCCTGTCTTCCACTGCAAGCTCTTCCATGATTATGCTCTCGACGTTAACCAGAAATTTATCCACGGGTATCTTCGGCCTGAGAAGTCCCTGAGATATCAGGTTGTTTGATATCTTTTTCGCCATTATCGGCACCCAGGATTTAGGAATCTTCATATTATCTTTCTACAAATGAAAGTAATGCTATGTTTCTTGCCTTCATGATCACTTCTTTAAGTTCTCTCTGGTGTTTGGCGCATGTACCGGTCATTCTCCTTGAAAGTATCTTGCCTCTCTCTGTCATATAGCTCTTGATGAGTCTGAGATCTTTATAGTCTATGAACTCTGTTTTTTCAGAGCAGAATTTGCAAAATTTTCTTCTCTGGAATCTTCTCTGCTGAAATGCCATTGTTCCTCCATATTATATATTATAATGTTTTAGTTTAATATGCTTCCTAAAATGGTTCAATATCTGTTGTCTCTTCAGGTGGAGTAATATCTCCCCCGCCGGATCCGGCAGTCTCCTGTGAGGCGCCCTTCTTTGGTGAAAGGAACTTCACCGACTGCGCTACAACCTCGAATTTGCTTTTCTGCTGCCCCTCGGATTCCCATCGCCGTTCCTGTAGCCTGCCCTCTACAAGAGCTGAACTTCCTTTGTTCAGAAACTGGCTGCATGACTCCGCCTGCTTTCCGAAGACCACAATGTCTATAAAAGTCGTCTCCTGTTTCATTTCATCGCCCTGTTTGTACCTGTAGTTAACGGCCAGTCTGAATGATGATACAGGAGTCCCCTGCGGCGTATACCTTAATTCGGGATCTTTTGTGAGATTTCCAATCAGTATAACTTTGTTGTACATTTAGACCTCGCTTTCGGTCTCTTCAGTTGTTTCAGTTGTAGCCGCAGTTGTTTCGACCGCCGCCGCTTCAGTCGCCGCTGCTTCAGTCGCTGCTGCTTCAGCCGCCGCTGCTTCAGCCGCCGCCTGAACGCTCTCAAGGCGCTTAATCTGCTTTGGCCCAAGTTTTACAACCATGAATTTTATGACCGGATCAAAGACCTTGTATAATTCTTCAAGTTTCTTTATTGTTGCGGGGGGTGTTTTGAAGATCAGGAGCACATAGTAGCCTTTACTATGCTTGTTGATCTCATAGGCCAGTTTCTTTCTGCCCCATAAGTCGGTTTTAAGTATCTCTCCGCCTGCCTTGACAACGACATCCGAAATTCTTGAAATGGCTGTGTTGATTTCTTCGTCCGGCAACTCCGCGTTAAGGATTACAATGTTTTCGTATATGTCCAATGATGAACCTCCTTCTGGATTTTTCCTGAAATATCAGGATTAAAGCCCTTTCCCGGGGAAAGAGCAAGGAACCATATTTTATAACATGTAAGCCGCTGTCGCGTCAACAGGAAGAGAAGTTCAACGTTCTATGTTCAAAGTTGAACTGCCTCTAAACATAGCTGCACTGAACTTCTCTCATCCGTTGGTGTTTTCTGCTTTCAGTCTGTTTAACGTAGAACCTTGAACTTTGAACGTTGAACTTCTTTTTGTCTGTTACGCTCTGCGCCATGCGTCTCTATCTGTTACGCCTTTGCTGTTCAAAGAACCGGGGGAAGGGGCGGAGCCCCACGTATTCTTCCCGCTTACTTAAGGGGGACTGAGGGGGTTACTCCTTACTTCCGTTGCTTTGCGCTATGCTTCATGTTTGTAGCTTATGCGACATTATTGTTCTTATCGTCAAGTCTCATTTCCCATGGAACCCCGCAATATCAATGACTTATCGGGATGGCACGTCTGTTGCTCTATATAAGCTGAGATAAACGCATTTTAAGGAGAGAGAGGTCCAAAATGAAGAGATATTTTACGCCCCAGGAGAAAAGTTCCGTTATTAGCCGGCATCCATGTTTTTCACTGGACGCTCACGATAAATTCGGCAGAATACATCTGCCGGTCGCGCCTGCCTGTAATATCCAGTGCAGGTACTGCTCAAAGAAATACGATTGCGCTAACGAGTCGAGGCCCGGCATCGCCAGCAGGGTTTTAAATCCCGATGAAGCGCTTGAAAGGGTCAGGGCGCTGGTCGAAAGGAACGAACGGCTGAGCGTAATCGGGATAGCCGGTCCCGGAGATCCGTTGGCTAATGACGCGACTTTCGCGGTCTTCGATGCGGTCCACCGGGAGTATCCTGAATTGACGCTCTGCGTCTCGACAAACGGACTTCTTCTGCCCGAAAGACTTAATGACCTTCTCGAAGCCGGGGTCAGCAGCCTGACCATAACCATAAACGCGGTTATCCCTGAGGTCGCCGCGAAGATCTATTCATGGGTGTCGTACAGGGGTGACCTTTACAAAGGCATGGAGGCGGCTGAATGTCTGCTCAGGAACCAGTGGGCGGGGCTCAGCGCGGCTGTTGAGACAGGACTTATCGTGAAGATTAATACTGTTCTGATCCCGGGCGTCAATGACAGGGAGATTCCCTCGGTGGCAAGCACCGCCGCCCGCATGGGAGCGGACATCATGAACATAATGCCTCTGATCCCCAAGGCCGAATTTGAAGATTTACAGAGGCCCTCACATGAGGTTGTCAATCGGTTACGTGACAAGTGTGGACAGTCTATGCCTCAGATGAGTCATTGCAGGCAGTGCAGGGCGGACGCATGCGGCACGATTGGCGAGGACAAGGATATGGAGCTTGAGGTGCTCTTTTCGAGAATCGGAGAGGAATATTGTGATATGGTCTTATAAAAAAAGCTCTATATTCAGGTCAGGGGCCTTCATAGTAACAGCGCTGTTTTTTTTTCTGTTGTATCTGTCCGGAAAAGCTTTTGCAGGGCCGCGGGATGAAATAACCGTATCCGCCGCCATGAGCCTGAAAGATGTCTTTGAAGAGATTGGAGAGATGTTTGAGCTGAATCGGGGCGTGAAAGTCTATCTCAATTTCGGAGGATCGGGCGCTCTCAAAAGGCAGATACAGGGAGGCGCTCCCGTGGATGTATTCGCATCCGCGTCGGTATGGGATATGGACGAACTCTCCGGCAAAGGCCTGATCGTTGAAGAGTCGAGGCGGAACTTTGCAGGCAATACTATCGCCCTGGTCGTGCCTGCTGATTCAAAACTGAGTATAGGGTCTTTCCGTGACCTGTTAAATGGTGGCGTGAAAAGGGTGGCTATCGGCAATCCCGGGACTGTTCCGGCGGGGAGGTACTCGCGGGAAGTATTGAAGCACCTTCGTCTCTGGAATATGCTGAAAGAGAGAATCATTTTTACCGAAAATGTGCGGCAGGTGCTGGACTATGTGGCCAGGGGTGAAGTCGACGCCGGCATAGTGTATGTGACTGATGTGAGAATACGCCCTGAGGCCGTAAAGGTGATCGCCGAGGCGCCGGAAGGGAGCTGCGGACCCGTGGTTTATCCCATTGCGGTCGTAAAAGGCGCCCGGGATGAGAAGCCGGCGAGGGAGTTCATTTCTCTTGTGCGGTCCGTTAGCGGAAGAAATATATTATTAAAATACGGGTTTCGGCCCTTAAGCCGTGGAGATAAAAAATGAACGGTTCCGTGCTGTTTTCCCTGAGACTGTCTCTCCAGGTGGCTTTGATCGCAACCTTCTTTGTGATAATCGTGGGAGTCTGTATCGCCTACCTTCTTGCGAGGAAGGATTTTAAGGGGAGGGAGCTGATCGACAGCCTTGTTACCCTTCCGCTCGTACTGCCGCCTACAGTGACCGGCTATTATCTCATAATACTCTTTGGAAAGAGCGGTTTTATCGGGAAACATTTATTTGCCTGGACGGGCTGGAATATCATGTTCACATGGTACGCCGCCGTCCTTGCGTCATTCGTGGTGGCTCTGCCCCTGATGATAAAGACCGCCAGGGCCGCAATCGAGTCTGTTGACAAAAACCTGATTAACACTTCCTGTACCCTGGGCCGTTCGGAAGTTGAAACCGTCTTTAAAGTTATACTTCCCCTCTCAGGGAAAGGACTGGTGGCGGGAGCTGTCCTTTCATTCGCGCGGGCCATGGGAGAGTTCGGCGCCACGCTGATGCTGGCGGGGAATATACCCGGCAGGACGGACACCATGCCTCTGGCCATATATACCCTGGCCAACAGCGGTGACCGGTCAGGCGCGCATATCATGGTGCTGATCTTTACCGTGATTTCGGGACTGTTCCTTTATATCTCAAACAGATTTGCGATGAGGACCGTCTGATGGGTCTGTCGGTCAGGATGTTTAAAAAAGTTGATGGATTCACCCTTGATGTGAAATGGGACACAGGTAACGATCTCGCCGTGCTCTTTGGGCATTCAGGCGCCGGAAAATCAATGACGCTTCAGATGATTGCCGGTATTGCAAGACCTGATTACGGATTCATAAGCATGAACGGAAAAACGCTCTTTGACAGCTCCATGTCGATCAATCTTTCACCACAGCAGCGTTCGTTCGGGTATGTGTCCCAGGACCCGGCGCTTTTTCCGCATATGAAGGTAAGGGACAATATTCTATACGGTACAAAAGGGATCGCCAGGACTGAAAAAGGGGCGATGGTAAATGAAGTGATCAGGCTTCTCCGTCTTGATGGAATTGAAAACAGACTGCCGTCTGAAATATCCGGCGGTCAGAAACAGAGGGTTGCTCTCGCGAGGGCGCTTGTGAGGAGGCCTGACGCCCTTCTTCTGGATGAACCTTTTTCCGCTCTTGACACCCCGATACGCCTTGAGATGAGGAAGATCCTTCATGGGATCAGACGGGAATTCGGCATCCCTGTTGTCCTTATAACCCATGATATGGACGAGGCATGTGCGATGGCCGACAGGGTGATTGTTTATGACCGCGGCAGTATCGGTCGGACCGGTCGGCCCGGTGAGATATTCGCGGACCGGGCAATCCGGCGTACGCAAAGGGCGGTTGATGTACAGGACACCCCGAGGGATGTTCATCGCATACTTTTCTGTGTAAACTGAGTTTCCGCGTTAGTGGGTTTCGGGATCAAGCGCCGCAATCACGCCGCCGATGAACTCATCGATCTTGAAAGGCTTTTTTATTATGACGGATTTTCCGGCCAGTTCCATCTCCTCGATATCCGATGGAAGCGAATAACCAGTCACCATCATCACCTTCTGTTTGGGTTTAATCGCCTTGATTTTTCTGAAAACCTCCATCCCCGGCATGTCGGGCATTATCCTGTCGAGGATGACCAGGTCAATCGATTCCGGGTCTTTGCTGAATATCTGGAGGGCCTTCTCACCGCTGTCGGCTGTAATTACGGTAAAATTGAATTCCAGCAGGTATTCTTTCGTGATACTCCTGACTATATCTTCATCATCCACAACCAGTATGGTTGTTCCTCCACCCTCAACAATATCCATCGCCGTATCTTTTTTCTCTTTTGTCCGGTCTGCCGCAAAAACCATTACAGGAAAAAACAGCCTGAATTCCGCGCCCTTTCCAGACTCGCTGATAACATCAATACATCCTCCATGGCTCTGGACAATCGAGTAAATAACCGCAAGCCCCAATCCCGTACCCCTGCCCTTAGCCATCTCTTTAGTGGTGAAAAAGGGCTCGAATATCCTGTCCCTTATCTCTCTGGGTATGCCGGCTCCGGCGTCTGATACAGAAATAAAGACGTAATCGTTTTTCCCATTCTCCACTGCATTATCCGCCGGCACTACATTTGGACCGGAGACACATGACGGTCTGTCGCTTACGCCGGTGCAAATGGTGATCTTTCCGCCGTCCGGCATCGCGTCTCCGGCATTAACCACGAGATTCAGCAGTACCTGGTAAAGCTGTCCTTCAGCGGCCTCGACTGGAGGAATGTCTTTCCCGTACCGGGTCTGCAGAATTATATTTTGCTCCACCATTCTTTTTATAGTTGAAAGAGAGGCGGCGACAAATCCGTTTATATCGATCGGTTTTTTGTTGACCGGCGCTTTCCTGCCGATAATCAGAATCTGTTCCGTCAGGGAAGACGCCTGTCCGGTTATCTGCAGGACTTCCTCCATGTAACTTTTTACTATGGGTGATTCGGCCTTGAGAAGCGCGATTTCTGCAAGTCCGGTTATTCCGGTAAGCATATTGTTGAAGTCATGGGCGATTCCGGCGGCGAGGTTGCCTATCGCATTCATTTTCTGTGTCTGAATAAGATGCTCCATCAGTTGTTCCTTCTCATCTTCAAGCTTTCTCAGTTCTGTTCTGGAGCGGGATATAAGGCTGAACTGTTCGGAGAGTTTCCTGTTTTTATCCTCGAGGCCTTCAATAAGCCATCTCTTCTTGATGGCGGTAGCCGCCTGATGGGCAAAGACCTGAAAGAGGTTGACCCTTTTCTCTGTAAAAAATCGCGGCTCATCGCTATAGAGATTAAGGACACCTATTATCTCGCTTTCGGATGAGAGCAGAGGTAATGTTATAAAAGACCGGTATCCCCTTTTAAACGCCTCCGCCCTGTAAGGCGTCTGTGTCTGGTCGGTATCTATTTTGTTGATCACCTGTGGCGCCATTGTCTTTATGGCTGTGCCGATCGGTTCCATGCCGGCGGTAGGATCATCCCGTAAAAGCTCGAATCCGGCCCGGGCGACAGGTATAACAGTATGGCTGCCTTTTTCTATAAGCCCAAGCCATGCCATTTTAAGGCCGAAATTGCTGATCGAGATATTGCACATAATTTCATATATGTCTTCCGTCAGAGGCGCGGCGGTCAGAATATTGGATATATCGGCAAGCGCCAAAAGTTCCCTGCTGTATCCTGTTAATTCCTTCTCCGCCTGTTTGCGCGTCCGGGCCATGCTGTTAAACGCCCTGCCAAGCTCTCCTATTTCATCCATAGTCCCGGGTTCAACACTGACATCGAGATTCCCCCTTTCGATCTCTTCCGATGCATGCCTTAGTTTCAGGATAGGAGTGACAAGGCTCTTTTTTACAAACAGGCTTACGATGACCATCAAAGAGAAGAAGAATACAAGGGCGAAGATCCTGAAGATGTCAAAATTTCTTATCTGTTCGTCATGATAATTTTCCAGGGATTTCACAAAGGTTTCAATTCTGCCGATATTCCCGCGAATAGCGGAGTGGCAATTGTCACATGCCCCGTTTTTCTGTGCTGAAGGATTTTCAATAATATTGAGGAGCACCGGTTTCTGAGTCTTCTCCCATAACTCCGTCAATCCGTGCAGTTGAGAGATTGATTCCCCGTTATTCCTGTTCACTGGCTTCAGCCCGATCTTTTTGTCTCCGTTTTTAAGGCCGTAAAGCACTTCCTCGTATTCAGCCATCGCCTTTTTTGCGCCCTTTGTATGGAGTCCTTTGTCAAAGGAAGAGAGGTTGCCTGTCAGAAAGTGCATGTGCGATGCTATGTCAAAGATCAGCATCCTCTCTTTGCCCGCGTAATTAATCTTGTTTGCCTGGCCCTTCATCTGCTGCGTGAAGACAAGACCGGCGTAGACATAGACGCTGATGAACGAGAGGAGCACCAGGCTTATAATAATGTATTTGGTCGTGATTGACCGGAAGGCTTTCCATCTGGTTATTACATTGGCGGCTTCAAGCGGCTTTTTCATTTATCGACTCCATTCATGCTCCCTGAACGTTGAACTTTTTTTGTCCTTACGCCTTACGCCGTACTTTTGTTTTTCGTCTTTATCTGTACTGTCTTTGCTATGCGCTATGCACTATGCGTCTTTATCCTTTGCGCCTTTGCCGTACTTTTGTTTTTCGTCTTTTAACCTTGAACGTTGAACTTATTTGCTGCCCAAAGTGTTGCACTTCCTTATTGAACTGGGGCA
>JAYWMP010000110.1:0-3373 GCA_035873255.1 Nitrospirota bacterium | reverse complement strand
TGACCAAGAAGTAAAGCGTGCCGGATGGAACGCTATCAGCCTCAATTCCATTGCACCAAATGCGGAGAGTCTTCCATAAATCGGGAGAGCCGTCCGTAAGGTCGGCCGCACTATTCACATGATGTTTTGTCTGAAGCAGTTCGGGTGCTTCGCCATCTTGTTCGAACACGACATCGTCCAGGGTTTCAATTGAGACGACGAATTCTTGCTCCTTTCGCAAACGCTTAAGCGACTCGAACAAAGCATAGCGCACTTGGTATATGTATCCAAGCGCTGCTGGCGCTGCTGAGTATTGGCCTCTATCGGTTACGTTCAAGTCTTTACCTCTGATCATTCATTCGCTACTGTTCCACATCCGGATAATGCCGCTGATGAGGAGTGCCCGAAGGGCAACTACTCAATCCGCTGGTTGTGAGGCGCGAAGCGCCAAGCAAACAGTGGATACTCCTCATCAGCGACCTCGACAACCAGTTACTACACAGATTTCTGTATAATACCAAACTCACCATGAAAAATGTCTGAATATAAAAAACAACGGGCAGGCGGGGGCAACAGCCTTTTCTTGCTTTCCAGGTACTTACGATATTTGAGTGGTTGTATATCACCCGTTCTGTAATGATAACAGGAAATCTGTATATCTACCATAATATCATTTCCAGGAGTTGCAACAGGAGAGTCTCCCGCATTTCATCATGCAATCCAGGGGGAAAATCAAACTCTATAGCAGCAAAAGCAGGCATCCCATCAGCAGGTATTGCTTTCCGTCCCAGTCTTCTGTTCCCAGGCTTTAACGCTATGCGCCATGCTCTCCGCGCTATGCGTCTTTATCCGTTACGTCTTTGCTGTTCAAAGAACCGGGGACAGGGGTGGAGCCCAAGAATATATGAGATTTAATCCTCTTCATCCGGCAGTTCATATATTTCATCTTTTGCAGGTTCGATGGTCTCCCGCCTTTCACCGAGTTCGTGGAATATAAACGGTCTTGTGGATGACGGCAGAGTTTCATCTAAATAAAGCTCTTTAAGGTCGGCTGTCTTCATCCGGCATATGAATTTCTCGACATAGCTCATGGGGGTGTAAAAATTCCTGATCAGCGCGTACCTGACGTAGTACCTCAATGACCACTTTGGATGTTCCGTGATCATTTTTATGAGAAGCGCCGTCGTGCGCGGTCTGTTAATTAACCGGCAAAGATGGTCCTCCGAAAGCAGGGGGCTTTCCAGGCATGAGCTGATCACCTTTTTATCGCCTTTTTCCATAAGCGCGATGACTATATTGCTATTTGCCCTTTTGGACAGGGCCATCATGGCGCCTGAAGGAAGGGATGATATTTTTTCGAATATCTGATATTCTACTTTCCGCCTGGTGCTGACAGGGATTCTCTGATCTCTTGTCATGTCACCCATGTCGAATATTCTGAGGAATTTCAGGAGTGAAAAGGTCGCTTTTTGCGGGCTTTTAGGGTTTTTACATATGGCGAGCTTAAGCCTGTAACTGTCTTTAAATCTTATATCACCGGCAAAAAATCCGAGCACCTCTCCGGGGACATTGCTTCTCTTTGCTATAAATACGGCCATCTCTTCCGTAAGGTTTTTGTTGAAGCTCGCCTCCATGATGACCCCCGGATGTGGATCACGTATGAGTTTCCAGAGTTCATATCCGCAGGCTGTCCGGGCAAGTTTTATCTTCTCATCGGGATGCATAATACACTTTAATCCAAATCCCAAAAATAGAACCAGGGAGAACTAATATATTATAAATTAAAAAAATGGGCTATTTTAGAACCTTTTTAATGTATATCTCTTTTGCGATTTCAGGGTCTATCGCCACGGTGGTTTCGTCTATCTGGAGGACACAGGAAGGCCTTTTCTGGAGAAATTTGATTATACTGCCGGCTGTAATTCCGAGAGAGTTCAGCTTGCTGATCCGGTTAGGGTCAGAAGGTACTATGAATGTAATCCTGCCTGTAACGCCGACTTCAAAGTCGGTCAGCCGTGTGACGACGGGAGTTACCTCAATCTTGAATTTTTTACAGCATTCTCCTCTTGGGATCGGTTTTCCGTGGGGGCAGGTGGGTGGATGCCCGAGAAAGGTGCAGACACTTTCGGTAAGCTCTTCGCTCAGAATATGTTCCATTTTGCAGGCGTCGTTCAGGACAGTATCATCTGTCATTTCGAATACATCGCTAAGGAGCCTCTCGGCAAGCCGCTGTCTTCTGATCAGGCCTTTCGCGATTTTTTTCCCTTTTTCAGTGAAGAGTATTTCGTCTTCGTTGACAAGCGCAAGTTTTCTCTCTGTTAATGTTGCAATCAGTGTAGTAATGTCGGAATCGTCGGAACTCAGCTTGAAGCGGTTGAGTGCATTATGTCCATCTTCATTAAGCACCCATATTAATTCAAGCGCTTCTTCTATTCTCTCTTTATCGGTTATTGTGCCCATTTATATAGTGTAATCTATAGATGAAAACAATTCAAAATTAATTTTCCGAAACAAAGGGCAGATCCAGATTCATCACTTTGTTGAAGGTTTTCCTGTGTATGGAGCAGGGCCCATGCAGCCGGATTGTCTCAAGGTGTTCTTTTGTGCAATAGCCTTTATGTTTTCTGAAGTTATACAGAGGGTATATGTCATGGTAATGCCGCATCAGCATGTCCCTTGTATATTTTGCGACTATCGACGCGGCTGCGACGGATGCGCTTTTGGATTCGGCCTTGATCATGGAAAGCTGTTTAACGGATACGGAGGGTAGGGTGACTGCATCTATGATGACCATGTCCAACCGGGTTATGAGATCGTCCAATGCCAGTTGCATGGCCTTTTTTGTTGCTTTCAGTATGTTTATTCTGTCAATTTCTTCGTGATCGACAATGCCTATGCCGATTTCCTCCGATAAAGTAAGGACGTCCCAGAACAGTGTTTGCCGTTCTTTTTCCGGTACTTTCTTTGAATCACGAAGTCCGTTTATTTTCAGGTTTCCTTTTAGTATCACGGCTGCCGCCACAACAGGGCCTGCAATAGGCCCTCTGCCGGCTTCGTCAATACCAGCTATGATTTTGAATCCCTGCTGTCTGAAAGATTCATCATGCTGATAGATATCCATATGTACTAATATCTTGTTTCTTTTTCTTTAATCTTGGCGGCTTTTCCTTTTCTGTCCCTGATATAGTAAAGTTTCGCCCTCCGGACACTGCCTCTTTTGATTACCTCAACCCTGTCAATGCTTGGAGAACAGACCGGAAATATTCGCTCGACCCCAACACCGAAAGAAATCTTCCTTACCATGAAGGATTCTCTTGTCCCGCCCCCTCTTTTTCCGATTACTACGCCCTGGTACGGCTGGATCCTTTGCTTGTCTCCTTCCGTGACTTTAACA
>JAYWMP010000100.1:0-10699 GCA_035873255.1 Nitrospirota bacterium | reverse complement strand
TCGACGCGACTCGCGCGAAGACTTACATCGAAAATCCAGTGTTTTCAATGCCTTCTGGATGCCCGAGACCCCCGATCGGAGTCGAGGGCAGGCTTCGGGCATGACAAAAATTAAAAATGGCAATTTATAAACAGACTCTATATAAGGCGCCGGATCTGCCATTGGAAATCCTGTCGACCTCTGAAAATGGGCATGGGTATATGGGTTGAACCGCTTGATCATCAGATGAGTTTCACCCCGGCGGCTGGCAGGAGCGGCGTACATGCAACATCCGGATTTATCTCTTCAGCATTTTTTCATATGACCGCAAAATATCCTCATGGATTTTTATCTCCGCGTCCGCCTTCAGCCTGGCAATATATGTTTTCATGAGGTTGTCCGCCTGCTCCCTGAAGCAGGCACTGTAGATGTCATCTTTTACCTCCCCGAATCCCCTGACCTCGGCCTCGATCCGGTCCTGGACACGGATTATCCTGAAGAAAGAATCAACCCCGAATACCGGGCTTATTTCTCCGGGCCCGGTCCTGTCGGCGACCTCCCTTTCGGGTTCCGGCAATTTCATGATGTCGATCCAGCCGATATCGCCGCCGCCCCCGGCCGCGGAATCAACTGACTTTTGTTCGGCCAGCCATGAAAAATCAGCTCCGTTCATCAGGCTTTTCAATATGTTCCTTGCCTCGTCCATGGTCTTTACCGTGATCTGCTGGATCTTGATCATCTCCGGGCCGGTAAAATCCTCCTGATGTTTTATGTAATAATCCTTCAGTTCTTCATCTGTAACGACAACACCGGGTATGATCACCTTGTTGATGAATGTCTTTTTCAGTAGTTGATTTTCATAACGGCTGACCTTGTCTTTCAGGTCTGTATTGACTTCATACCGTCGGCCAAGCGCTTCATGGTCTATCACTTTG
The DNA here is from genome assembly GCA_035873255.1 of Nitrospirota bacterium. Lineage (GTDB taxonomy): Bacteria > Nitrospirota > Thermodesulfovibrionia > Thermodesulfovibrionales > UBA6898 > JAJRYC01. The sequence continues at coordinate 9,785 of JAYWMP010000100.1, read as the reverse complement.
TAATTAATCCAGTTGTCGATCACCTGCTTTTTCAGCTTCGGCATGTCTTTGTTCCTTTTGCCCGCGGGTAACGCCATTGATACAAAATCCCCCACACTCAGAACAGAACTGTATACCCGGGCCAGCGGTCTTTTATCCCTCGACCATTTTTCCGTTTGCTCTTTATTCCCGTCCAGCTTAATGTCGGCAAGAAGCGTTTCATCGATATCGATGACAGCCTGTTCGCGGAGCTTCTCCAGGTAGCTCTTCTCCAGTTCCTTCTGCTTCTCCGCGTGAATAGTTTTTTCAATGCGTTTTCTGATATTCCCGGGACCCGCGCCCGGGGATTCTCCGTTACCGGGCAGATTCAGGATATAGTATTTACCTTCTACGTCCAGTATGCCGCTGTTTTGGCCGGGGCTGAGACCGGAAAGGGTCTCTTTAATCAGGGGTTTCAGAGAATGTATTGTATAAATGACCTCACCGCCGTCCTTGCCGGAGGCGTGTGTGGAAAGGGTTCGCGCGATTTCCCTGAAGTCGCCCCCTTTCCTGAGCAGGTCCAATATTCCCTCGGCGTCGGTTTCAGATTTTGCCTCGATGATGCCGAACCGTATATAGTTTTTTTTATAATAATTTGCGATCTCTTCCCCGGATACCGATATCCTCCGGACGATCTCTTCATTGTAAAGCCTGGACACGGACTCCCTCAGTATGAAAGCCCGGACAGCCTCCCGGACTTCAGGGTACTGTTCCATGCCCATGCGCCGTGCTTCATCGGTGATCAGCCGGTCGTCTATCAGCTTCCGGATATACCCCGATATATCGAGGGCGCTGGCATTGGAGAGGTCCTCTCTTCTGTGCGCTACCTGCAACGCGTACTTAAGGTCGGCTTCCATTACAGGATTGCCGTCCACGACCGCGAATACATCCGGCTTATGGTTTACCGGCGCGCAGCCTGAGAGCAGAATAAATATGTATAAAAAGGCGATTAAAAAAGTCTTTGTTTGCATCCGTCCCGTCATCTTCCTGCCTTTCCTGCGGTTTTCATCTCCATTCTAATTACCATTATGATAAAAGCCCGCCGACTCCATTTTTTTTACTAATTCCGAAACCAGGTGTTGCGCCACACCATCAACGGACCTGATCCTGCCCAGGTCTAATACGGTGATATTATCATCGCCCCTTAACCTGCCGCTCTCATACCATAAGATACTGTTTTTTCGTGCATCGATCAATCTGGCGGTGATGACCGCCTCCGGTGGAGAAGATGTATCCTGTCCGTCTGAATAGAGTTCCACCGTCCCGACTAAAAAAACGTCCGCCGCCAACGGTTTTGAGAGGCCTTCGATGCTTCTGTAATCCAGTTCGCCTTTATATCTGACCCTCTGGTCCACTATCCATTTTCTGACCTCTCCATATTCTATCGGTTGAAATTTCCTGCTTCTGGATAACTCGGTTAAAAACATGCGGGAGACTATTATACCTGCGTCCAGTTTCCTGCTCCTGTTCAGAAAAGGCATGACGGCGACCTGGTATGTTGATTCAGTCTCTTTGTAAGCCGGTATGGCGCTGAAAGAGCTGAACAGTCTGTCAACTACCTTCGGGACCAGTCGCCCGATCGTCCTTACCGTGCCCAATCCCAGTATTCTCGTGAAATCCTCTCCGGTGGCCGAGGCGCAGTCCGCCCAGATAATACGGTCGCCGGAGGTCCCAACCAGGCGGGCCATCAGCCCGAGCCCTGGATTTTCTTTTGTGTAAAAAGAACTGACCGAGCCCATCAGGACGGCGTCCACCTTCAACTCGTTTCGTATCTTCCGGGCCAGGTCCTTTGAGATATAAGCGGTGGTCCTGATCCGTTCTTTAAGCAGAAACCTGTTCAGGCTTTTCTCATCCAGCAGTACGTAACCTCTTTTTTCCAATTCGCTTTTTACAGCAGGCATGACCTGCGGCAGGACATCTATTGCATCGCTGTTGTTTTCGAACGGGAAGAGGGCGATCCTGCCATTAAACTCCTCTTTCGCCCGGGATTGCCGGTCAGCGTGGGCGGTCGCGGGGGAAAAGATCAGTCCGGCAAAGAGCATGGTCAACAGTATAAAGAGCAGTAAACTCGCCACGCCTCGTGGGTGGGGGTTTTTTCTGCTGGAGATGCGGTCCCGCCTGTTTACGCCGTGTTCCGGCTGACCGTCAATCTGTGTCGTTGGCGCGGGATTTTGATCTGTAGTTCCATGCATTGCTTAGTATTCAGTCAGCGTCCGGACGCATTCTCTCACCACCTTCAGCATGGTCTCGCTCATTGTATCCGACCTGGCGCCGAAATGCCTGGATATGAAACTGTCTCCAACCGCTGTTTTCGTTACGGACCAGATGATGCTTCCTGAGTCTGTGTCCGCCATCATAAGGGTTATTGTCACCTCCGGCGCGGAAACATTTCCGGTCCTGACGACTTCGAACCTCTCGACCGAACCGAATATCACGGCCTGAACATCGAGTTCCTTCCCTATAGTTTTTATCTGTTCCGCGTTCAGAGAGGTTACAGCCCTGATTCCCGACTTGTTGATCGCCGACATCACATCTCCCGGGACTACAACGTCCACAAGACCTGAAACCAGCAGCTCATGGATAACCACCTGCCTCACGGCTTCATCGGCGGACCTGTCGGCGGTAAGATTATCCAGCGGCAGTACGGCCACTTTTTTTATGAAGCTGAAGTCTATATCCTGCCGGATATGGAATGAAGGAGCAGGGCTGCTGCATCCGGAGATGATAAAGATTGCAAGTAATAAACCTGTTCGAAAAAGCTTTTCTGAAAATTTCATATATTGATACCTCTCATTTATCTCTATATTGCCGCCTGGCGGTCGCAACAGGCGATGGACCCGAAAATAACGTGTCAATGGATTTTCTCACAACCTTTCCGGCCGCCTCACTCAGGGAGATGCCTTCCGTTCCAAAATGCCTTGTCCAGAAGTCGGCGCCTCCCGAAGTATTCCATACCGACCATATAATCTCTCCGTTCGATGTATTGAGGAGCATCAGGTTGATCGAGACCTCGGGATAAGAGACTGAAACTCCCCTGCTGATGTTATAGGCCTCGACTGAGCCTGTCATGACCGTATCCACACCCAGTGTTTTCCCTGTATTCTTTATGTCCCTGCTGCTTATTGACCCCAGGTTTTTTATCTTCATATCTTTAAGGTGGCTTGTTACCTCTCCCGGCTCGATAACGTCAATTCCTCTTGAGAGCAGCTCGGTTATCACCATCCTTCTTATCTTCTCCCCCGCGTTCATGTCGTTTGTCAGGGACTCGAATGGAAATACGGCCACCCGTTTTATACCGGCGACATCAACTTCGGGCCGCACGTAATATTCAGGACTGTTCCCCCCGCACCCGTATACAAATACCAGTAAAAGGCTGAAGATTGACAGCGCCATACCGAATATTCTGAAAGATTTTATAGTCCTGATTTTATCACCCCTGCTTCTTTCAGTCTATTATAGCAAATTGCGATCTCAAAACCGACAATTTAAGTTCGCGCCGAAATTATAAGTTTTTGTCTCATGCTCCTCCCGGTTTTCTGTGAAGTTGTATGTAAGCCGGAGGTCCAGAAACCTGGTTATATACCATATTCCGTAACTACTGAGCGAATCGGTGACAGAAGGGCCGGGTTCCGAACGGCTGTGCTGGTAGTTCAGGTTCAGCCGTATGGTCTTAAGGGGAAGCCAGTCGAGCAGCAGTCCCGCTGAAGTGTTTGTATCGCTGTCGATGTCAGAGATCCTGAAGCTGCCTGAAAAGTTGATGAACCTGCCAGGCCGGTATGTTATGATCGTGGCGCCCTCGGTTGAATCATAAGATTTATCCTCCGACGATATCCTGCTGAAACTGTAGATAAGATTTCCTGACAGCTTCCGGGTGAGAACGGCATACAGTGAACCGCTGACGAATCCTGTGTCGGAAACCGTACTGGTGGAATAGGATTTCGACTCTGTATATCCTATGTCCGTGATCATATTAACATCCCTGTACAGTCTTGATCCCAGGCTTAACAGGACCGAGCTGTTTCTGGACTGTCTGTCTCCGAAGCTGTAACTATCGCTACCGATGAAGGAGAGGTTTGTGTCGAGTGTCGGCAGAGGAGAAGAGTTAAAAGATAGTGAATAGGTGTTCGAGCTGATGTCAGTCATATCCTTATTGTCAAACGCTTCGTTTCTCTGGAGACTCAGGGTTGTTGTAAGCAGCCGGTGGGTCATCCATGTGGTTGTTATTCCATAGGTGCGTGTCAGGTTGCTGATCAGGTTCTCTCCGTTCCGGCCTACAGTCCTGCTTAATATGTTCGTAAAGACACCGCCCATGGAGTTCAGGATCGAGCCGGGATGCTGGTCCGCCCTGTTTATATGGTAATTCAGGGAAATCCTCAGTTCAGGCAGAGGCCGGAAGTCGGCATTTACACTCAGACCCTGGGTGAAGAACGTGGATACATCCCTGATGCCCTCCTGGGTTACGGTGTCCATACCGTACGCCTCGATCTCCGTTACCAGAACGTCTGTCAATCCGGTCGCGTTAACATCAACCATATTAACCGCCTTAAAATAAGAAGCGGTCTGCGGGGCGGAAAAAATCAGTTCATAACGGTATATATTATTAAAGGTGTCATAAGCGGTTACCGCCACTCCCTGTACGCTTATCTGTGTCCATATGGTTCCGGGAACATTGGAATTGCTTGTATAAACTCTCCAGTTGGCGGCATTCGTGAGACTGGTGTCCTGGCTGACGTCTCTGTCCACATAAATATACAGCCTGTCCACGGTATTGCCGGATGATATCCAGACGCCTATATTATTGTATTGCTGAGTGCCGATATTGATACTGCTAATTCCTGTATTATAATCCCCGTTAATCAGATTTCCCTCGGAATTCAGTACATTCACGTCCGGCTGTACGGCAGTCCCCTGGGCGTATAGTCCTCCAAACGGCGTTCTTTCGAAAAGCAGACTGCCTGTTGCCGACAGAAACCGCCGGCTCTTGTTCCGTGCGTAGCTGCCCTGATAAACCGTGGAAATATTTGCCTTGCCGTTCCAGAAGGAGAGGGAATAGGCGGCATTGTAAGTGCCTGTGAGGTTGCCCCTGACTGTTTTAGTCGTTGTATCGGCGGGTGTCTCGTTAATGCTGTGAATGTAGCCGAGGGTATATCCGAGCTTTAAACTCCTGCCGGAAAAGTTATAGCCGGAATTCGCGGAATATGAACTTTCTGTGCTGTCGGTCTCCCTTGGAGAGAGATAGTCATGGTCCTTCTGCCTGTCAAGCTGAAGGGTGAGATACGGGAGATCAACAGGGTTTATATTCAGTCGGGAATAATAATAATCCTTGGTCTTCCTGCCCTTATTTCCCAGTCCCGCCGTAGACCAGCGTTCCTGACGGCGGTAACCGGCGTTAAGCTCATACATCGGGTTTTTTATGAAAAAATCTATTGCCGGTTCCACCGACCGCCTGTAAGTTTTTGTGGTGTCACCCGCCGGGTCTGTAACCATGGAGTCATAGATAGTCGTCCTTAAATAAAGGTTATAGAAGATCATCGATGTGATCTCTTTATCCAGTTTCAGGTAATAGTTCTGCGAAAAAGTATCGGTTGTTGTCTCCTGATTGTATTCAGTCTGTTTTAAAGTATCGTATTTTATGTCGCCCCATCCGCTGAAGCCTTCAGCAGATGCGTCAGCACAAAATAGTACACTCAGCATGATCGAGATGGTGATGTTATATAAAAGTTTCTTCATGAATCTGTCAGTCATCCTTCTTAACCCCGGCAACAGGTCTTAAGTCACGGCTGGTACGGAAACATGGCTATGCCATAGGGATGCCGTCCTACCGGTATAACCCGTTCCACCTTTCTCGTGGTCTTGTCTATCACCGAAATATTGTTTGAGCCACTGTTTGCTACATAGATTTTCCTGGCTTCAGGGTCCAGAATCAGCGCCCCCGGAGAATTTCCGACAGGTATGGTCCCTATAATAGAAGGCAGCGCCGTCCTGAGTGAGTCGAAATTCCCGAAAAAAGGCCTGATAACAACTATTTCTCCAGGCGATTCCCTTAAAAAATAAATCCTGTCAAACGCGGGATCGGCAACCACGCCTGTGCCGTAATTTCCGACATTGCTTATGGAGCTGACCGACCCCGGGTAGTTTCCTTTCACGATCTCGGGGATATCTATTACCGAAATATTATTGAAGCCGTGGTTGGCGACATAAACCTTGCCCCTCTGATAGTCTACTGAAAGCGCAACAGGGTCCCACTCCACGTCCAGGCTGATCACCTCTTCACACCTGCCGCTGAAGAGGTCCATCTTCAGCAGGGAGAGACTTTTGGAATTTTTATTGACTACGTATACATTGAGATATTTTTCGCGGTAAGTCCTCAATAAACTGATATCATCATGGCTCAGGAACCTGGTCCCCGTCAGGCTTTCAACAGGCGGATCTACCGCCACCGCCACAGGACCGTTGCCCACCTCGATCTTTTCTATCTCCTGAAAGGTTGAAGCGTCAATAACGGAGACATTGTTAGAGCGGTAGTTGGAGACGAAAATCAGTTCGTTTCCCTCCGCCACACGGCCCACGGCTATGCCCACCGGCTCCCGACCGAATCTGACCGGTATCTCGTTTTCTATTGTATTGGTAGTAGGGTCTATTACTGAAATACTGTCAGAGCCTGAATTTGCAACATATACCTTCATCAGGTCTTTTCCGGAGCTTGTAGCTATGCCCCTCGGCTTCCTTCCAACCATTATTGTCGCCACTACCGTTCCTGTCTGCCTGTTGATGACGGAGACATTGTTCGAGTCCTCGTTGGTCACATAGACAAGCAGACTGCTCAGTTCAGGAGCCTGGCCCCGGACGCTTATCAGAGGGCTGAACCGGTATTCGTCAACAATGGATGCGTCTGAATTCCAGCTCAGGAATAATGAAGTGTTTCTGTTATGATTTACAGTGATATCCAGTGGTATCCTGATTACTCCACCGTCCACCGCCAGGTCCGCCACCGCCTCTTTTCTTTTAATGGACGCTCTGCTTACGACCAGTATGAGTTCCCTGTACCCGCCTTCGGGCAGGGGCCTTTCTCCCAAAAGCATCTGGCGGCCCTTGCTCCTGATGGAATTTATCCTGAGTGGCGCGCTTCTTATCTCCCGTGAAGTTCCATCATCAGCCATGATCTTTACCGCCGAAAGATTAAATGTGATATCCATCCTGGCGTTCTCAGGCCCGTTCAGAAAGACCGTAATCTGGCCGTTATTCAGACCGGAAGGTTCTTCAGGTTCAGCAAGCGTGGCGCAGCCCGTCAGGGCGACCAGGAGCATAAAGCATGTAGCAGCGAAAGATATTCTGTTTCCTGCCGTCCGCCAGGTTGTCCACCGATTACTCTTTAGTCGGACCTTCATCTTTGTCCATCGGTCTTTGACGAAGTTCATATACCTCAACCCTGTTATTGAATGTGTCCGCAACCAGTATCCTGCCCTTTCTGTCAACTGATATGTCCCTGGGGTACTGGAACCAGCCCTTCCCCCAGCCGAGGCCGCCGAATTCAGCCAGGTATTCGCCGCCCCTGTCATATATGTTTACAGTATGGCGCATATAGTCTACAACATACATAAGTCCATTGCGGTTATCAATCCCGACTGCAAGCGGCCTGCTCAGTTTGGCGCTGCTGCCGCCCTTAACGCCGAATTTAAAGAGGAATTTCCTATCTTTATCATATACGTATACACGGCCTTCCTCCTCGCTGACGAGATATATTTTCCCCTCCCGGTCCAGGGTGACACTGGTTAACTTCACCTTCCGGCCGTTTTCCTCCGGAGATATTATTTCCGTTAAGCCGCCTTTTTCGTCGAGAACCAGGACACCCGGAAAATAGGTGGCGGCCACATATATATTCCTATTTTTGTCGATGGCCAGACGGAAGGGGACAAACGAATCTGATCCCTCAAACCCCTTTATATAAATGTCCCGCTTCCAGTTCAGGCATGCATTAAAGACTGAAATCCTGGGACGCGGATTATTCACGCTTTTGGCCTGGGCCACATAGAGCCTTCCTTCGGTGTCAAGCGTCAAGCCCTGCGGCGCTTCAATGCCTTTCCGTTTATCGAGGGTAAAGAGGGCGAAAAGATCGGATGTATATATAATGATCCTGCTCTTGCCGTCAATTACGTAAATTTCGTCCCTGACCGTCTCGGCGTAAACAAAAGAAGGAAAAGACAGCCTTCCGTCTTCTTCATCGTAAAGTATGCTGTCCAGATAATTCACGGGGCCGGTATGTGTCTGCGCGTTAACCTGACGGCCAGGGAGAAAAACAGATAACGCGAGCGTGATAATTACAGCAAGGGTTCGAATCATACTCCTCCCGAATCAACCTGAATTAACCTTGAAAATTGCAGAAATCCATGCAAATAGTCAAATTAATCTATAAGATATTGCATTTATCAGCGTATTGTCAAACCGTTTTGCCGGTCTGTATCCCCCCGCCTGCTCTTTATGTGACTTTGAAGTAAAAACGGGACAGGCCGGCTGAGGCCGGCCCGTCTTTCACCTGCTTTACTGAATTTGTTGCTGCTAATCCGCGTTTTTGCCGGTGTGGCATATAAAACAGCCGTTATCTGTGGTGCCTGTTCCTGCCTGTATAGTAGAATAGTCCCACCTCAGAAGGTCGTCCTGCGGAGAGCCGTGCGCCCTGTGGCATGACAGACACATTACTATGTCGGTCCCGGGTGTAACCGTAGCGCTGCTGGCAGAAGGGACTGAAGCCCTGGCGACCGGCGCTTCAAGGCTGTATGCATTGCTGTTGTCCGGATTATAACTGTTGTATTCACCGGTTGAGGGCAGAGCAATATCCGTCGGGTGTCTCCGCCATGGAGACGCTCCCCCGGTTGTATCATCGATCCTGCTGTGGAAATAACCGTGGCATTGAGCACAGAGGAAGCTGATTGTGGTTTTATCACCATAAGTTGAGTTTGACAGGTCCCTGCTGGCAGGGCTGTCAACACCAAAGTATTCGTTATGAGTCGAATCATCCTCGCCATAGTTCCAGTTGGAATCCTCCAGGCCGTAGATACCTCCCAGGAATCTGTAACTGCTTCCCACTGTCGTTCCCCCGTTCGTACCGTCGGACTGAGTGGCGGTTCCGTCTGTATTTCCATGGTGGGCTCCGGTAATGCCGGTGGAGCTGTGCTGTCCATGGCACCCATACGTCCCGGCGCATGTGACCTGGGTTCCGGAAGGCCATGAACCTGCCCCGATCTGTCCATAAGTGAACCCTGACGTGGCGCCTGCATCCCAGCCGGGAGGTGTGGTCAGTTGTCCGTCTGCCGCTGCAACACCCGACACATTGTGACCGCGGGCATCGGTTGCGCCGAGGCCTGTCGCGACCCAGTAAAAGTCGCCGCCGGCCAGTGTGTAGTTGCCACCCTGTCCGGATGGAGCAGTCGTATGTATTACTATCGGGGCGCCAAAAGTGTTTGTCTGACCGGTGGAGCCTGAGTGGCAGCCCAGGCAGCTTCCCTTAAGCAGGTAATCCTGGGGAGTAGTTCCCAGTTCAGTCCTGACGCCGCTCGCAAAGGTTGTGACTTCGCCCGCTCCGTTCTGGCTGTTGTGCATGGTGTGGCAGTTTGAGCAGACACCTGTGATTGCATAGCTGGAACTGGATACAAAAACAAGTGATAGTATTGCTAACGAAATTATTAGCAGTATATTTCTCATTGTACGACCCCCTTAGTTATGTAAATTTGTCACCTGTGTCGTTAATACTCGTGTCTTTTATAGTATTT
>JAYWMP010000062.1:0-7268 GCA_035873255.1 Nitrospirota bacterium | reverse complement strand
ATAAGAAAACTCATCAAAGAGGGCGCTGCAGCGGTTGAGAGCGAGAATATTAATGATGTTATGTCAAAGGTCTCGTTCAATTATTCCGACGACCATGGACTGAACTACTTATACCTGAAAGAGGAGATGAAAAAGATATTTCAAAGGATGGACCATATCATGATTGAATACGATATCAGGGAGATGGAATTGAAAGATAAGTCAGCCGCTGTCACTGTTGATTTACGTGTTATAGCGACTTATGGGCAGGATACAGGCTATTTCATGGGGGATGCTGCCGGTCCAGTGGAAGTGCTGTTCTCTCTGGAAAAGGTGAGAACCAAATGGCTTGTGAGGAGTACGACCGGTATTCCGGCCTTTGTTTTATGACTCTCCCAGAGCGTTTTTTTGTGGAAGGCCGGCCTTCGTTTACAGAAAGTGGCTTGGCTGTCAACCATTTATCTGAATTGTCTACCATATTTAAAATAAAATTGTTAAAGCAGTGAAGTTCCGGTAGATGGCAGGGGTATCATACTGCTTTCCGTATTATTTATTGTATATAATATAAGCAAAAAGAAGAGAGCCTGGAGGTATTATTTATGTCTTTATCATTTGAAAACGCCGCTTCCTGCTGGAAGGCGATACTGTCGGATGTCTCAAAAAACAGGGGATTGCTCTCTGAAATAGAGGTTTTCGCGAAAGAGAATACCGCGCCTGCCCGGATCGTATTCGGCACATCGGGATGGAGGGGGGAGATCGGCACTGATTACACCTTCAACAATATACGGATTGTTACTTCGGCGATAATCGAGATATTCAAAAGCAATGATGGGTCTGTTATGCGGGCGATGGGTGTGACAGGTTTTGACGACATCAGAAATCGGGGGGTTATTGTCGGACATGACAACAGGTTCCTCGGCTATAATTTCGCGATGGAAGTTATGGGACTGCTGCAGAAAGAGGGAATAAAGACATGGTATGCCGGTGAAGCGATCACTCCTGAATTCTCAACCGGAATAGAGATGTTGAACGCCGCCTGCGCGATAAACCTTACTCCGTCGCATAACCCCGCGAACTATGCCGGTTTTAAGTTCAACCCGGCTGACGGAGGGCCTGCCGGCACAGAGATAACAACAAAGATCGAGGAAATAGCCAACCGGATTATGGGAGAGGCGACTGTAGTACCGCCGGTGAAGCCGGCAGAGATCGAAAAGATAGATTTAAGTTCATTTTACATGCGGTATATAGAGGAGAGAAAAACTATTGATATCCCCAAAGTACTTGAATTTATTAACAACAGCGACTGCTTTGTCTGCGTGGATAATGTACACGGTGCGACAAGGGGACGGCTGCAAAGGATTGTTGGAGAATCCCCCAGGATCAGGTACCTGAGAACAGAGGACGATTTTCTGTTCGGCGGGATTGCCCCGGAACCGTCGGAAAAAAATATGACGGGAGTGGAAAAGGCCCTTGGTGCGAGCAGCTCAGGAATGAAACTTGGGGTGATTATGGACCCTGATGGTGACCGGATAAGATTTTCTGACGGCAGCATGCAGATACCCATGAACTATTTCGGGGCGATGGCCCTGCATTTTCTCCATGTCCATAAGGGAATCCAGGGGGTTGTTGCGAAATCAGTAGGTACCAGCAATTTTGTGAATGCCATCGCTGAAAAACTCGGAGTGCCGGTAAAAGAGACCAGGGTCGGCTTTAAGAACTTCAGGCCCTATCTGTTAAAGAACTCTGATGAAAGGGCGATAACCGCATTTGAGGAGTCTGACGGCATATCCCTGTATAACCACACACTCGAAAAGGACGCCATATGCGGCCTGCTTATCGCCATCGAGATGATGGCTGTTACGGGCAGGACTCTGAGTGAATATCTTAAAGATTTAATGGATGAATTCGGGTATTACTACCCTGACCGTTCCGGTATAGCCGTGGACCGCTCGCTGGTGGGAGAGCCACTGGTCAAAAAACTCTCGGTGTTAAAAGAACGTTATAAAAAGGGGACTGTGCTGGATATCGGCGGCATCGCCAGGACTGTCCGGGATGTGATCACGGTTGACGGTATAAAACTTGTCTTCGATGATGGCTCGTGGCTGATGATAAGGCCTTCGGGCACGGAGCCCAAGGTCAGATTTTATATCGAGGCAAGGACGGAGGAAGGCAAAAAGGCCGTCTTTGAGACAGCCGAACAGGTGACCAGGGAGGCTCTGGGGATATGAAACGGCCCGGCATCCGGTTCAGGCCTTAATCAGGTATTTGACGGTCAGTCCCTGGACGAGGATCGAGAAGACAACCACCATATAGGTCATTGTGAGTATTATTTCGCGCTCATACCCCTTTGGTAGGGAAAGCGCCAGCGCTATAGAGATACCACCTCTCAGGCCGCCCCATGTCATGACCCTGAGAACCCCGGGGCTGAATCTTTTCCGGAACCTCAGCAGGCAGACGGGTATTCCGATGGAAGTGAACCTGGAAAACAGGGCTACGGGGATTGCGATAATGCCGGCCAGCAGATAACTTGTGGAAAATGTGACCATCAGGAGTTCAAGGCCTATTAATACAAATAATACGGCGTTAAGGATTTCGTCTAAAAGCTCCCAGAATTTATCAATATTCTCGCGTGTTTTTTCAGACATCGCGAATCTGCGCCCGTGATTTCCGATCAATAGTCCCGCGACAACGATGGTGATGGGTCCGGAGATATGCATTGCCAGTGCCAGGGCGTATCCGCCTGTAACCAGCGCGAGGGTCAGGAGTATTTCCACCTGGTAATTGTCCACGCTTTTGAGGAGCAGGTAGACAGCCCAGCCGGCCATTATCCCGAATACGGCCCCGCCAATCGCCTCTTTCAGAAAGAAGAGGGAAACTTCGCCATAAGTCATATTATGTTCGCCTGTCGCTATGCCCAGCAAGGCGATAAACACCACCACCCCGATACCGTCGTTAAAGAGCGACTCTCCCGCGATCTTTATCTCGAGGGTTTTCGGCGCGCCGGCTTTTTTGAGGATACCGAGTACGGCTATCGGGTCGGTCGGAGATATAATCGAGCCGAATAAAAGGCAGTAAATATATTTCAGGTTAATCCCCAGAACCCCTACGACGAGATAGGTCAATGTGCCGATTGAAATGGTCGAAATGATGACGCCGAAAGTTGCAAATATCCCGACCTCCAGTTTTTTCTCGGAGAGTTCGTTAATATTAACATGCAGCGCGCCGGCGAAAAGCATGAAACCGAGCATCCCGACCATCAATGTCCTGTTGAAATCGATCCGTGCAATTAAAGCCGGGAATTGATTGTCAGTCCCGATACCCAGTTTTCCCAGGATTAACAGTCCCAGTGACATTATAAGCGTGATGAACATCAGACCTATTGTATCGGGCAGCTTTATGAAGCGATGATTGAGATAGGCGAATAAGGCCGCAAGCGTAATCAGCACGGAGAATATATTGAACAGGTCCATAGAACAATATTATACTTATTTTGATTTTCGAGTGGTATCTGCGGTCCGGGACCTTAAATCGGAAATCACCGGACCTTAGTGCCTGTTTCCCTTCTTTCCTTGACAAAGAACCGCCCGCCCGATATAATTTTTTAATAAAATGAATCAGGAATTACAAGAAAACTACGACCTTGGCAATAAGCTTTTTGAAAAGGGCAAGTATGGCGAAGCCGCACCGTTACTTGAATCTTTTATAAAGCTTTTTCCACATTATGCGGATGTCCATAACAAGCTGGGGATAATAGCAAGCTTTAAGGGTGACCTTAAGAAGGCGTCTGAATATTTTGAGAAGGCGATCGAGATTAATCCTAAATATACCGAGGCTTCCCTGAACCTTGCGGTGACCTACAATGATCTCGGCGAATTCAGGAGGGCGCGGGAAGTATTCGCCATGGCCGCACAGATTGCGCATCCCGAAGCGAATGCCGTCGATCCTTTTATAGCAGGAAAACTGGCGAATGAACATTTTAAAGTCGGAAATATCTACCTGGAATTCGATATGAACGATGAGGCGATTGAGGAATACAGAAAGGCCCTGAAATTACATTCAGGACTGGCGGACGTAAATACAAAACTCGGCATCGCCCTGAGGAATAAAGGCCTTGTTGAAGAGGCGATAGTCCATTTTGTTAATGCCAAGACAATAAACCCGAACTACGGCGTCGCCTGGGTGCAGCTTGGCTTGTGTTATTACATGCAGGGACTTATCGGCCTTGCCTTTGAGGAATGGGAAAAGGCGCTTGAATTTAATCCCTCACTGAAAGAAGCTGAGACCTACCTGAAGCTTGTTAAAAAAGAGGATAAGTAGTCCTGTTGTCCCTGCTCGAAGTAAGGGATCTTAATATCTTTTTTAAGACGACTGAATCCCCGGTCCCTGTTGTATCCGGACTTGATCTGCGGATCGCGGAGTCGGAAATCTTCGGCCTTGTTGGAGAAAGCGGATGTGGAAAGAGTATCACGGCCCTTTCGGTCATGGGGATACTCCCCCCAAACGCGTCAGCGGAGGGCGGGATATTTTTTAAGGGAAAAGACCTGCTGAAGCTCGACAGGGAGTCGATGAGACGGCTGAGGGGCAAGGAGATATCAATGATATTTCAGGAGCCCATGACATCCCTGAATCCGGTCTTTACGACGGGTTACCAGGTCGCGGAAGTGCTTGTTACCCACCTGCATATCTCAAAAAAAGAGGCCATGGAAAGGGCGGTTGAGCTGCTCAGGGCCGTCAGAATATCTTCTCCTGAAGTAAGGGTTAAGGAATACCCTCACCAGATGTCGGGCGGCATGAGGCAGCGTGTTATGATAGCGATGGCGGTGGCCTGCAACCCGTCCCTTCTGATAGCGGATGAGCCGACGACCGCCCTTGACGTCACAATTCAGGCGCAGATACTCGAGCTGATACAGGGGCTGAGGGAAGAACTCGGAATGTCCATAATGTTTATAACGCATGACCTTGCCATAATCGCGGAGAATGCATCAAGGGTGGGCATCATGTATGCCGGCAGGCTTATGGAAACGGCCGCCGCCGCCGAGATATTCAGCAGTCCATCGCATCCTTATACGATCGGGTTGCTGGAATCCCTTCCTGGAAAGAGGGGGGAGCCGCTGAACCCGATACCCGGTTTTGTGCCGAGACCCGAAGAACTCGGGAAGGGTTGCAGGTTTTCGGGTAGATGCCGGTATGCCCTTGATGAATGTGAAAGCACTGAACCCGCCCTTGTTGAGATCTCGAAAGGCCATTTTGTGCGATGTATGAGGACCTGACAGATAAAATGGAACTTCTGAAGGTAAGTTCTTTAAGAAAATATTACAGATCCGGAGGCGGATGGGGAGGCAGGGGCAGCCTCCTGAAGGCGGTTGACGGTGTTGACTTTTCGGTCAATGAAAACAGTGTTTTTGCAATGGTCGGTGAAAGTGGCTGTGGCAAATCCACTATCGCGAGACTCGTCCTCAGGCTTATAAACCCCACCACTGGCTCTGTTCTGTTCAGGGGCCGGGATATTTTCAGTCTCGAAGGGACCGCCCTGAAAGCTTTCAGAAAATCCGTCCAGATAATATTCCAGGACCCTTTTGCGTCACTGAATCCGAGGAGAACTGTCTTCGATACTATCTCCGAACCCTTGCGAATTCACAATCTTGCGCCGCGCTCCCGGATGGAGGACGCGGTTGTTGATATTATGGAAAAGGCCGGCCTCAGCACCGGGATATTGAACCGCTATCCCCATGAATTCAGCGGGGGTCAGAGACAGCGGATATGTATAGCAAGGGCGCTTGCGGTATCACCCGAGCTGATAGTGGCGGATGAGCCCCTTTCAGCCCTGGATGTATCGATACAGGCGCAGATACTAAATCTCCTGCTGGAACTCAAGAGGACCTCGAAGATAGCCTTTCTTTTTATAAGCCATGATTTGAGCGTTGTCTACTACTTCAGCGACATTGTTGGGGTCATGTACCTTGGGAAGATGGTTGAATATTCAAAGACGGAAGATTTGTTCGAAAATCCGCTTCATCCTTATACCTCCCTCCTGCTTGATTCCGCCCCAAAAATAAGGCGTGGAGGGGAGGGCGGAATTCACCCGGTGCTATTGAAAGGTGATCTGCCGGGGCCGATGGAAATTCCTTCCGGATGTCCGTTTCACCCAAGGTGTCCGGAAAGGTTCAAACCCTGCGACAATCTAATCCCCCGGTTGGAAGAGTATCAAGGGAGGCTTGTATCGTGCCATCTCCGGAATCCGTACTGATTCTCATAATGCACGAATTGCGATAATCAGAGGTTAGAGAATCTCAATCCTGTTTTTAATCTCCGGTCCGGCCCAGTCACGCTCGCCCAGAAACTTTTCTATAATGATGCCGTCCCTGTCTATTATAAACGTGGTGGGAAGGGAAAAGACCTTGTATTTTTTATAGACAGTACCGTCACTGTCAAAGACTATCCTGAAGTCATAGCTTTTTTTGGCGACATATTTTTTGACGTCATCAATTGAAATATCGGCGGAAACGGCGATAATCTCGATTCCGTGCGCCGCCATATCATTGTAAAGCCTGTTAAGGGAGGGCATCTCTGCTTTGCACGGCGGACACCATGTCGCCCAGAAATTCAGCAGAACAACCTTGCCTTTCAGTGAAGAGAGGCTTAGTTCTCTGCCTTTGAGGTCTTTCAGTGTAAAGTCGGGCGCCTTATTTTTCTCCAGTCCGTCTATTTCAAAGGGCGAGAACCGTCCATTGGATTTGTCGCCTGATGGTGAAGGCCCCATTGCGGTTAACAGGATAAAGCAGATTATCAGTGAAAGTTTTTTCATGATCTCCCCATATGCTTAAATAACGCAATCCATGAAATTAAGATGAATGGGACGCGTTTCCCGCCGTATTTTTTAAGGCGGCGGAATAATGTTTATTTTAATGATAAAACGGGAATTTATCAATTCCGGCCGGAATGAAGGGCCGAACCTTCAATCCGATCAGGCGCGCGCGTTTAATTCTAAATGGATGCCTGCTGCCGCTTTCTTGACAAAGTAGCGTATGGATTGATACCATTACCCATTAATGTATATATAAATGCCTGATAAGAAAGGGTTTACAACTGATCTGCTTTGACTAAAGTCTTCTGTGAGTTCTTCTATCTGATACAGTTAGAAAATCAGATATTCCGGTTATCATGATAAGTAACTTTAAAAAAATATTCACACTATTTTCAAAACGTGAGCGGCGTCAGACTTTCTGGATATTTCTGGGCATTATGGGTATGGGCCTGACTGAAATTACCGGCATCGCCTCAATCACGCC
>JAYWMP010000054.1:0-2835 GCA_035873255.1 Nitrospirota bacterium | reverse complement strand
TAAAAGTTCTTCCTTGATCACCGCCCCGTAGGAGTTGCCGACCGCCACACCCGTGCCGGCGCACATATTGCCTATGTCCCCGATATGATTATAAAGTCTTTCGAGCTCCAGAAGAATGGTCCTCACGGCCGAGGCCTTTTCGGTTATCCCGATTCCGGCCATTCGCTCCACAGCCATACAGTATGCCGCTGAATGTGAAAAGGACGATGTGCCCGAGACCCTCTCCGCCAGCCTTACGCCATCGGAGAAGCTCATGCCTTCAAAGAGTTTTTCAGTTCCTTTATGAGTGTAAAAAAGCCTTGGTTCAAGAAAGAAGATGGTCTCGCCGACGGCGCTGAACCTGAAATGGCCCGGCTCGATTATCCCGGCATGCACCGGCCCGACAGGGATTTCATAAACGCCTTCCCCTTCGACCTCCATAAAATTATAGGGTGCTTTTTCGATTTGTCCCTCACCCCATTCCTTCAGGTCTGTCTTATCAATTCTCCAGTCTTTTCTCAACGGGTATGAGTCCCGGGGGAAAGCATCGTGAAACACCAGTCTTCTCATATCGGGATGCCCTTCCGGTATAAGACCGAACATGTCCCTTATCTCCCGCTCATAGCAGTGTACCGCCGGTATATCAGGCGTAAGACTTTTGTATGTGGGAGCGTCTCCCCCGAGGTTGAAAAAAGGGACCTGAAAGATGTCGTTTCCCAGTTCTGAAAATACCATGTATATCCTGAAACATTCACTGGACCGCCTTAGATCGACCGCAAACATAAGGCGCGGGTAATACTTGCCGCTGTTGTAAAGGGATATGCAGTAATTCCTGAATTTGTCCGCCTCCAGTTCTATGTAATGTTCATTTTCAGGCATTATTTACCGGCCTCCCATTATTATATTAACCGAACTGTTCAGGACACCGTCGATAAATGATGGGATGTGAAGGCCCATCGTGAGCATAACGACCGCCATTATGATTATCACGGGTGTGCTTAGCTTTTTCCATTCAATGTCCCTGCCTTTTCCGGATTTACCGAACGCCATGCCGCCGAAATGGTGGGCGATGGCCCCGAATATGATTGTGGCGAAGAGGATGAAAAGAGTGAATGTTACCCAACTCCCGCTATCAACCGCCGCCCTCATTATTGTGAATTCACTCAGGAATATATTGAACGGAGGCGCTCCGGCGATGGCCAGCGCCGCGAGCAGCATTACCGTGCCCGAGACCGGCAGGGCTTCTATCGCACCCGTGACCTTCTCAATCTTTGTTGAATGATATTTCAGCCGAATCCTTCCGGTTGTAAAAAACAGGAGGGTTTTTACGACGGCATGGTTCAGGACATGCAGGAGCGCGCCGTATATGCCCCAGAAACCTCCTATCCCAATGCCGATCGCAATTATTCCTATATGTTCGATACTGGAGTAGGCGAGAAGTCTCTTGTAATTATTTTGCATAAGTATGAAGGCCGCTGCGATGCCCATGGACAGCAGCCCGAAAAACAGCAGGAGATGTCCGGAATATGACGGCCCGGCAGCGTTGTTTATGATTATCACATACCTTAAGATTCCCAGAAATGCGCATTTAAGAAGGACCCCGGAAAGGAGGGCGCTGATCGGCGTCGGCGCCTGACTGTGCGCATCGGGAAGCCAGTTATGAATAGGTGCGATCCCCGCCTTTGCCCCGTATCCAACCAGTATGAATATAAAGGCGAGCTTGACTGTTGAGGGGTTTAACTGGTGGGCTATCTCCCTGAGTTCGGTCCAGTTCATCGTCCCTTTTCCGCCAAGGGCGGAAGCAGAGGCATAATATATAATAAATATGCCCAGAAGCGCGAAGGTTATGCTCACGGTACAGAGGATGATGTATTTCCATGCGGCCTCTACAGACTGTCTGTTTTTGTAGAATCCGACAAGCAGCGCCGATACGAGAGTAGTGGCTTCAATCGCTATCCAGAACACCGCGATGTTGTTGGATGCTGCAGCCAGGAGCATCGTAAATACAAACAGGTGCAGCAGTGAGTAGTAGATCCTGATGTCCCTGATGGTTACAATCCCTTCCCTGTATTCCTGCCCCATATAATCGACGGAATAGATGGCGGTCACCAGGGAAATAAGGACGACAATGCCCATGAAATACGCGGAAAGGGCATCCAGAAAAAAGGTGTTTCCCATAAAAAATACGGGTGACGAAAGCGCCGCCCTCAACGGAGAAACCGAGGCGATGCTTAATGCGACCGCCCCTGCAATGCTGATTATTTCAACGGTTCTCTTTTCCTGCGCCATAAAGCAGAATGCGGCAGTAAAAACCGGTATAAAAAAAAGTACTCCTATCATTATCATCCCTTAAGTGTCTTAAGCCGGTCGAGATCGGCGGAAGCGAATGTCTTCCTTATCTGCACAGCGAAGATTCCGAGTATTATCACTCCCATCAATACATCAAACAGAACTCCCAGCTCAATAATCGCAGGCATTCCGGACGTGAGTGAAAACCCGGCGAGAAACAGCCCGTTTTCCATAAAGAGCAGGCCTGTCACCTGTGTTAAGGCCTTCCTGCGGGTTATCATGATGAACAGCCCGAGCAGTATCACTGCGATCGAGATCTGGAGGGCATTCCTTGCTAAACCATCGATAAATATCGCATCACTTAAAGAGGTATATACAACCGCAATGAGGAGCCCTGATATGCTCAGGGAAACGACGTTATTAATATACGGTTCGACGTCGCATTTGTCCCTCATTTTGCGGACAATTCCGCCCAGGAATAGTGGTATCAAAATCCCTTTGCTTAAAACAGTTATACCCGATGCCGCATAAAGGTGTGTTTCTCCGGTTATAATCGCAATAACCGAT
>JAYWMP010000029.1:0-2775 GCA_035873255.1 Nitrospirota bacterium | reverse complement strand
TACTAAATAGAGTCCGTCCATAAATTGCCATTTAAAATTTTTGTCATGCCCGAAGCCTGCCCTCGACTCCGATCGGGGGTCTTTAATCGGGCATCCAGAAGGCATTGAAACCACTGGATTCTCGATGTAAGTCCTCGCGAGAGTCGCGTCGACCGGCTTAAGGACTCTTACCATGTTCCACAAATATACTGGGGCTCCGCCCCTTCCCCCGGTTCATTCTTTTGAACGCACAAAAGAACGGAACCAAGAAAAATGCGCCCCGCGATTATTTTTATACGGTCTGCTTCAGGTCTGCCCGCTAAATTCAAGAAACTCGCTTCGCTAAGACAGTCTTGAATTCTTAACGCGTTCAGTCTAGGAATCATCCCTAAAATAATCAAAGGGGTTGGAAAGCAATACCACCTGACTCTAACTTAAATGGAGGGTGAATTACTCCCCTCTTAGGCAAAGCCAGGGGTAGGGGGAGATTTACAAATACATGGGGCTCCCCCCGGTATCCAAACCTGAATGTGGGTAAGGATAAGTTAAGAACTGCCGGAATGACAGATAGAGAGACTGAATTTATGGCGATTATGGATAACTGATCTGGAGTCTCTGTATCGCGGTTGCCACGCCGGTCTCGTTATTGATCTCTGTAACAACCGCGGATAATATTCCTGCTCCATGGGCGGTTTCAAACCTTGCGGGCATGCCGGTCAAAAAACGCTGTATAATCTGGTTTGTCTCTATACCGATTACTGAATTTACCGGTCCGGTCATTCCCACATCGGTAATATAAGCGGTCCCGTTCGCCAGTATTTTCTCATCGGCTGTCTGAACATGTGTATGGGTTCCGAATACAGCGCTCACCTGCCCGTCGACAAAATATCCGAAAGCTATTTTCTCGGAAGTTGCTTCCGCATGTAAATCGATTATAATGATATTTGTTTCTTCCCTGATACGTTCCAGTTCCGCTCTGGCAGCCCTGAAAGGGCAGTCCAGGCTTGACATGAAAACCCTGCCCGAAAGATTTAAAACAGCAACTTTGAGGCCGTTTGGAAGAGTAAAGACCAGGCTGCCATACCCGGGAGCCCCGGGAGGGTAATTTGCGGGCCTCAAAACGCGATTGTTTTTTGATATGGAATTAACAAACTCTTTTTTGTCCCATACATGATTGCCCGTGGTGATTATATGGACACCGTATCTGGATATCTCCGAGACAAGGGCTTCAGTCAGACCGAAGCCTCCCGCGATATTTTCTCCATTGGCGATTACAAGGTCGATTTTATACCTGTCCGTCAGTTTTGGAAGCAGGGCCTTAACCGTGTTTCTGCCGGTTTTACCGACGATATCTCCGATAAAAAGTACTTTCACATGAAAAACCTCAAAACCTCAATCGTCCGGGCTGCGGCCATTTACCTAACCCGGACGCCGCGTAAAATTCATAAATATTCAGGTTGCGTAGCATGGATTATTTTGCGTACTCAACGTACCTTGATTCTCTTATGACCGTAACTTTTATCTGTCCGGGATATGTCATCTCGGCCTCAATTTTCTGAGCAAGATCACGGGCGATCAAGGATGTTACTTCATCATTTACATCGTCCGGCTTTACTATGAGCCTTATTTCCCTGCCTGCCTGAATAGCATAACATTTATCGACTCCCTGGAAAGAAAGCGCCAGCTGTTCAAGTTTTTCAAGACGTTTCAGGTAATGTTCTATGCTTTCTCTCCTGACGCCCGGTCTGGCAGCGGAAAGGGCGTCTGCCGAGGCTACCAGGGCGGCCTCCACGGTGATGGGGTCGCCGTCGCCGTGATGTACCAGAATAGCGTTTATTACTTTGTTGTTTTCACCGTATTTGCGCGCCAGGTTTGCACCGATTTCCTGGTGGGAGCCTTCTGTTTCATGATCAATCGCCTTGCCTATGTCATGGAGCAGGCCCGCTCTTTTGGCGAGTTTGGCATCCACCCTGAGCTCGCTTGCCATAATTCCGGCGAAATATGCTACTTCGCGTGAATGCTGAAGTACGTTCTGTCCATAAGAGGTTCTGTATTTAAGCCTGCCCAGGACCTTTATCAGCTCAGGATGTATGCCTGACAGACCCAGATCGAAGACCGCTTTTTCACCCTCTTCCCTTATATTCATATCAATCTCTTTTTTTACTTTTTCGACGATCTCTTCTATCCTTGTGGGGTGGATACGTCCGTCAGTAATCAGACGTTCGAGTGAAAGTCTGGCGATTTCACGCCTTACAGGGTCAAATGCCGAAAGTGTCACCATCTCCGGGGTGTCATCGACTATAAGGTCGACCCCGGTAGCGGCCTCCAGCGCTCTTATGTTCCTTCCTTCCCGTCCTATGATCCTGCCTTTCATGTCATCGCTGGGGAGGGTGACGGCGGTGACTGTGGCGTCAGCTACGTAATCGCTGGCATAACGCTGGATAGCGAGGCCTATTATTTCCCTGGCTTTTTTGACAGCAGTCTCTTTAGCTTCATCCTCGATCCTTTTTGCCAGTTTAGCGATCTCGAATTTCGTGTCTTCCTCCGTGCGCCTGAGTATCTCCTCTTTCGCCTCTTCAGCGGTTATCCCGGACAATTTTTCGAGGACCTGTGACTGCTCGCTGATAAGCTGGTTGGCCTGATTTTCTTTTTCAAGCAATAAACGTTCTTTTGTGTTATATTCTTTTTCCTTCCTGCTTAAATCATTTCCACGCTTTTCAAGCTGGTCGAATTTTCTCTCGATCGACTCTTCCTTCTGCCTGATTCTTTTTTCGAGATGGTTCAGTTCATGCCGTC
>JAYWMP010000025.1:0-1900 GCA_035873255.1 Nitrospirota bacterium | reverse complement strand
TGCCTAAAAAACCGGCAGACCATGGTATTGAATGAAATTTATGTTTCTTCCCGGATTCATTTTTTTATATTTGTCACGCCCGAAGTCCGCAATCAGGCATCCAGAAAGCATTAAAAATACTGGATGCCCACTCAAGAGACCGCTGGAATGACCACAACAAATCAGGTGATAAATGCTGCATATATACCCACGGCTAAGACCAGGGAAAAAACAGACAAAAATCTGATAAAATAGACATGTTTCCGTTTAAATAAATTTTCCCGGGCGCCATATTAGTTCTCAAAATTATACTATGGAGATATCATGTTAAGAAAATATTTTAATCTCGATGAAGCGGGAACAACCGTCGGGCGAGAGATTGTTGCCGGGATGACGACCTTCGCCACCATGGCGTATATCATAATTGTCAATCCAAAGATACTTGAAGCCGCCGGCATTCCCTTTGGCCCTTCCATGGTAGCCACCATCCTGAGCGCCTTTTTCGGCACACTGGCGATGGGAGTTTATGCCAAAAGGCCATTTGCGATAGCGCCTTACATGGGTGAGAACGCATTCATCGCATTCACGGTCGTCAAGGTCCTCGGCTACAGCTGGCAGACCGCATTAGGGGCGATTTTTATAGGCGGTCTCCTTTTTACCTTGCTCACCGCTCTGAAGATAAGAGGCTGGATGGCGAACTCAATACCCCAGAGTTTAAAAACAGGTTTTGTGGTCGGCATCGGGCTGTTTCTGACCTTTATAGGTTTAAATGAATCCGGCATTGTGACTTTAGGTGTACCAGGAGCGCCTGTCACTGTCGGTAATCTTACGGACATAAAGATTTTTCTTGCAGTATTCGGATTTCTTTTAACCAGCTTCCTTATGATCAAAAAAATCAGGGCCGCGATCCTGATTGGCATAGTCACTGTCACCTTCCTGGCTTTTCTGCTTGGAGTCGTCGATACGCCCGACAGATGGATAAGCATGCCGCCCAGCATCACGCCTATTCTCTTTCAACTGGACATAGCCGGTGCGCTCAGTTGGGGATTCTTTGGAGTTATTCTGACCGTCTTTGTAATGGATTTTGTCGATACAATGGGCACATTAATAGGTCTGTCCCATAGGGCCGGATTACTGGATAAAGACGGGAACCTGCCCGAGATCGAGAAACCGATGCTATGCGATGCCCTGGGTACTGTTACCGCGTCTCTTTTAGGCACAACGACAACAGGAACATTTATAGAGTCGGCGGCAGGGATAGAAGCAGGCGGTAAAACCGGTTTAACATCCATTGTCACGGCCTTTTTATTTCTGAGCGCGCTGTTCTTCGCGCCTTTTTTTATATCAATTCCGGCATTCGCATACGGCCCGGCATTGATTATCGTGGGCATGCTAATGCTTACGCCCATAAAAGATATAAACTTCGAGGACCTGACCGAGGTTGTGCCTGTCTTCTGCGTTATCATCCTTATGAGCTTCACCTATAACATAGGTATCGGCATGACCGCAGGCTTTATTGTCTATCCCCTGTTGAAAGTCCTCTCCGGAAGATTCAGGGAAATTCCTTCCGGACTCTGGATGCTGTCCGCATTATCCCTGCTCTTCTTTATCTTCTATCCTTATTAAGCAGGCCGGGTAAAACCTGACAACTCCCGTTTTTCTGTAAATATCATTAATCATTCGTTCATTCATGCCGAGGCCTCCGCCCTAGCTGTAACTGACAACAAGCCTGATTTAGATTGACAGACACCCGATTATATGGTACAAATGAAGTAGATAATACCTGTCCGGAGCGGCCTTTTTACCATCCGGCTGAAACAGGAAGAGAGACGAAACTCACTGAAAAAAAAAGAGCGATAAGGACATTATTTAACCAGCATATAAAAAAAGTTCGGGCACTTTAATACTTCGAGAAAGGAGA
>JAYWMP010000269.1:0-9890 GCA_035873255.1 Nitrospirota bacterium | reverse complement strand
ATTAAATCCTCCTTAGAGCTTTTTCAACCAGAAATTTTGAGTTTTCAAATACAGAATCAACGCCCGAATTATCAATGCCCGCCCCAAGCAGGATCCGCCTCGCCATCTCTTTTGTTATCAGATCCGAAGGGCTGTGGCTGTCTGTATTGATACATAGAGACGCCCCTGAACGCATCGCTTCCCCTGCTACATAACCATTGGATAATGAGTGGCCTTTCCGGGAAGTAATTTCGAGGAGTACGTTCTTCTCTTTCGCGAAGAGAATATCATCGTACGATATCAGGCCGGGATGGGAGAGTATGTCCGCGGCGGCATTTATGGCCGCACGGTTGGTGCCTTCCTTTACAGGTTCGACAATGGTCTCTCCATGTACCACAACAATCTTCGCGCCAAGCGCACGGGCCTCTTTCACAAGCGCCTGTATCAATCCAGGAGGAGCATGCGTTATTTCAGCCCCCGGCAAAACTTCAATCGGGACCATATCACGAATCATTTCAACGGCCCTTACTATCCTCGGGACAATAAAGTCGATATTGGATGCATCGACATGGTCTGTTATGGCCAGGGCATTGTATCCGGCAAACTCCGCCCTTCTTATCAGTTCGAAAGGTATGAGTTCCCCGTCACTGAAAATACTATGAGTATGCAAATCAATCATCTAAAAAGATACTAAAATTCAAGGAAAAATGTAAAGCACGAGGTTAGCAGTTCGTACAGACAGGCAGTCTGACGGTAAAAACGGTCTCTGATCCATTATTGGATAAATCAACCTCTCCGGCAAGAGACTGAACAAAGCGGAAGACAATATTCAACCCCCTGCCCGCCACTTCACCTGAGCGTATTTTGTGGATATGTTCCTCGTCTATGAACCCCGTGTTTATGATCTCGATCTGGACATTATCACCTTTTCTGAAGCATCTGGCGCGCAGAAAACCGCCTTCACCGGGCACGGCCTGTGCGGCGTTCATAAGAAGATTGTCTAAAATGCGTTCCAGCTCAAAGGGCACACAGTAGACAAACAGTCCCTCCTCAACATCCAGCAATTCAGTCTTGATGTCCGTTCTGCCCAGCCGTCTCACTGCTTCGACATTAAGCCTGAAACGCCGCTTTAACGTCTCACCCACGTCTACAGGCCGTTCACGCCCCTCGATAACGGCGCTGGTGGAAAGGTTCTGTATTTTGTCGGTCTCTTCCACCACAATATTCAGGGCATCACGGATCTTGTCGCGGACCGACTCAAGGTCTTCGCTGTCCAGAAGTTTCAGCGCCCTTCTGGCAAATCCACCGATAGCAACCGCCGGATTCTTAATGTCATGCAGTATGTCATCAAGGCGCTCCATACGGAGGGCCTTCATAACCTCCTTGCCGAAAAAGGTGAGCAGATCGATCTCCCCTTCTGTAAACTCCTGCCTGATGTCAGCGGTATAGAAAACCATAAAGTAACGCACCACGGCCCGCCCTCTCAGCGGAATCAGCAGTACGGAGTTAAGCTTGTTTGCGCGCATATAGGAGACAAGCGCCTCGTTCGACAGCCAGCTTGTTGCCGGATCCTTGATCAGCACATAGGAGGGATCGATCCGTTCGGTCTCTGTATCCATATTCTCCTGATTTTCCCGAAGAAGCGCCATCATGTAAGGATGCTCTGATACCTTGAAGGCATGGCCGACCTTGCCCTGAGTCTGCTCCATGGGATAGCTGATCTCAAGCCAGGCGGTCTCCCTGTCGGGAGAGAGGGAAAACAGGGCGCAGCTCTGAATCTCGATTATACTAACCAGTTCAGGCACCATAAGCTTAAAAAGGTCCCTCAGCTTTATGCCCTCACGGTTGCTGAGTTTCAGGAAAATCTTCTCAACAAGTTTCTCCTTCTTGAGGTTCAGCTGTGAAAGGTCGATTATTCGCTTCCGCGCCACCACATGGCTGATTCTGCGAGCCAGCACCTCCGCGTGTGTCACCTCAAGGGGATCAAACTGGCGGTCTTTCTCCCGGTAATATATCTGTAGCGCCCCACGAATCTCGGTCTCGGTCTCGAGGAACCGGGGTATGTATATGGGGACCGCTATAAGTGAGTTGAGACCCAGCCGAAGGACCACATCCTTGTCCCGGTACAGGGGCTCCGCCAATATGTCGGGAACTATATAGCTCTTGCCGCTACTGACCACTAATCCGGCAATGGAATCCCCCAGGGGGATGCTCGGGATGCGGGCATAGTCGTGAAACTGGTGTGACCCGAAAGAGACCATGTTGCCTGTTTCCGGATCATACAACCGGATCGAGCCGGCATCCGCCCCGAGGTAATTTACGATCTTCTGGGCGCCAACCTCCAGTATCTCCCTCCAGTCAAGCAACGGGCTTATGCCCATCACATCCTCGATCTCCACCACTATTCCGCCCAGGTACTCGGCAAGAAAACGCTTCTCCACCTGGTAGGCAAACAGCTCCAGCTCATCGTCGCTAAAGCGGCAACGGCTGAACAGCTCATTCTCCCTGAGAAAATTGACCAGGCTTTTCTGCATTTTTTTAATTTGCTGTCATTGTGATATTTTGCTTATACTTACATTTTACAGGAAAAATACACTTGAGGCAATTGGAAAACTTGAATAATTAAACGGTCAATCTTTAGAATTAAAGTCATGCGGATAATAAAAAAGAAGAAAGATATATCGGAATTTCTGGAAAAGATCAGGTCACGTCAGACAGACACCGATCAGCCCGTTGAAAACGCAGTCAGTAAAATCCTGACGGATGTAAAGAAAGACGGCGATGACGCAGTGCTCAAATACACCCGGAAATTCGACTACAGGAAGGCCCGGAAATTAAGACTTGGCGCCGCCGAGATAGCTAAACTGTCGGACAGGGCGGACCCGAAAGTCGTGAAGGCTCTTGAGCTTTCGGCAAAAAGGATAAGAAAATTCCATAAAATGCAGAGAGTCGCATCCTGGTTTTTCACCGAAAAAGAGGCGGTCCTCGGTCAGGTTGTACGGCCGGTCGGGAGAATCGGCGTTTATGTACCGGGCGGAAAGGCGGCGTACCCCTCGACAGTATTAATGAACGTCATACCCGCGCAGATCGCCGGAGTAAAAGAGATCGCACTGTGTGTCCCGGCGCCGGATGGAGAGATCAACCCTTATGTAATGGCCGCCGTGAAAATGCTTGACGTCAAGGAAGTATACGGGATCGGAGGGGCGCAGGCGATAGGCGCGTTGGCATACGGGACAAAAAGCATAAAGAGGGTGGATAAGATCGTGGGGCCGGGCAATATATATGTGGCAACAGCAAAAAGAATGGTTTTCGGTTCGGTTGACATAGACATGATCGCGGGGCCGAGTGAAATACTGATTATCGCCGATCAATCCGCGGACGCCTCGTTTGTGGCTTCAGACCTTTTGAGCCAGGCGGAACACGACGAACTCGCCTCATCTGTTCTTATTACAAACTCTCAGGATCTTGCAGACAGGGTCTCGGGAGAGGTTGAAATACAGATGTCGAAGCTTAAAAGGAGAAAGATCACAAGGTCTTCCATTGATAATTACGGGACCATAATAATCACAAAAGACCTGGAGGAGGCCGTGAAACTTTCGAACATGATAGCGCCCGAACACCTGGAGATAATGACGGAGAGCCCTGTTGATGTTGTACCGGGGATCGAAAACGCCGGGGCGATATTCCTGGGGCCCTGGACGCCCGAGCCTCTCGGCGACTATTCCGCCGGCCCAAACCACACACTGCCCACAGGGGGCACCGCCCGTTTTTTTTCACCTCTGGGTGTTTATGACTTTTACAAAAGATCGAGTATTATGGGCTTCACAAAGAAAGGATTCAGGAGACTTTCAAAGGCCGTCGAGACGATCGCGGACACGGAAGGACTGGAAGCTCACGGAAACACAATAAGGATACGGAGAAAAAAGCTGTGAAAATCTGTAAAATAATATAAAAACATAAAGGAATTCACGACGCAATGAAATCAAACAAGAAAATTCTCAGGTTGGGCCTTCCCAAGGGAAGCCTGCAGGAATCCACGCTTAAGCTTTTCAGAAAGGCCGGTTATCACATTTCTGTATCCAGCCGTTCATATTATCCTTCGTTTGACGACCCGGAAATAGAATCCATGCTGATCAGGGCGCAGGAGATGGCCCGCTATGTAGAAAACGGCATTCTTGACTGCGGCCTCACCGGCTATGACTGGATAATGGAGCAGGGAGCTGATGTGAAGGAAGTTGCTGAATTAAACTATGCGAAGGAAGGGCTCAGACCCGTCAAATGGGTAATCGCCGTGCCTAATAATTCAAAGATAAAGAGCATAAAAGACCTCCAGGGCAAAAGGATAGCGACCGAACTCGTAGGATTTACAAAGAGGTACCTTAAATCAAAAAACATCAAGGCGGAAATCGACTTTTCCTGGGGCGCGACAGAAGTAAAACCCCCTCACCTTGCGGACGCCATCGTTGAGTTGACGGAAACCGGGACATCCCTCAGAGCTAACAATCTCAGGATAGTGGAGACAGTACTCGAATCGAGCACAAGGTTCATAGCAAACAAAAAAGTCTGGCAGGATAAATGGAAGCAGCAGAAGATGAAAAACATTGTAATGCTTTTAAAAGGGGCCCTCAGCGCCGCAGAGAAGGTCGGGCTGAAGATGAATGTCTCAAAGAAAGATCTAAAGAAACTTTTAGCGCTTCTGCCATCAATGCATTCTCCGACGATATCCGCACTGTCTGATGAGGGATGGTATGACCTTGATACGGTGATTGATGAAAAGACCATATGTGACCTCATTCCCAGGCTGAAGAAAGCAGGCGCGTCGGGGATTGTCGAATACCAGTTAAACAAGGTTATTCCTTAAGCCAGGCATGAACGCTGCATAACCAGCGGGCAGTGACACCCTTATCGATGAATTTCAGAGCAACACCGCGGCAAAGCCGGTAATTCTTACCGGACCATCCTTTACCGGCTTTTGGCTAACCCGCCGGCTCAATTATCATGTCGGTTTATGTTAAGATAAATTATCAACTTAAGGGGAGAACCCGGATACAAGTGGTACATAAAAGATTCACCCGCAGAGGCAGAACAGCAGACGTATGTGCAAATAAGCCCGGAAAACATCGAAAACAGGCGGCGAATTCCGCGTCTGGAGACTGCAACTCTCTCCTGTTTGACAGATTTCACGAAGAATGCGGTGTTTTCGGGGTGTTCGGGCATCCGGAAGCAGCAAACCTTGCCTACCTGGGCCTGTACGCCCTGCAGCACAGGGGACAGGAGGGGGCCGGAATATGCTCCGCCGACGGCAAGATGATGTTTATCGAAAAATCCAAGGGATCTGTCGCGGACATATTCAATGAAAAGAGGCTTAAAAAACTTCCCGGACACATCGCCATAGGCCATAACCGGTACTCTACCAGCGGCAGCAGCATACTGAAAAACGTCCAGCCCCTTGTCGCCAATTTTTCACTCGGACAACTCGCGATCGCGCACAACGGCAATCTTGTAAACGCCGGGGAGTTAAGGCGTTCCCTTGAGGATGACGGCGCCATATTCCAGTCTACTTCAGACAGTGAAGTTGTGGTGCATCTCATCGCGCATTCAAAAGGAGAGTCATTTTATGACAGGGTCATACAGGCGTTAAAATCGGTCAGCGGCGCCTTCAGCCTTCTGATACTTCGAAAAGATGAGATAATCGCAGTCAGGGACCCTTACGGTGTCAGACCGCTCTGTATCGGACAGGTGGACGGTGCATATGTTGTCGCTTCCGAGACCTGCGCCCTTGATCTGATAAGCGCTAAATACATACGCGATGTCGAGCCCGGCGAGATGGTCATCATCAACAATAACGGCCTGACATCACGAAAGGCGCTCACAAGCAGCAGGAGGGCGTTTTGTATTTTTGAATTCATATATTTTTCAAGGCCCGACAGCAATATTTTCGACGGCGTGAACGTTAACGAAATCAGGAAGGAATTCGGCAGGCAGCTCGCCAGGGAGTCCAATATAGATGCCGACCTTGTTATCCCCGTCCCTGACTCGGGCGTGCCGGCCGCCATTGGTTTCTCGGAAGAGAGCAAAATACCCTTTGATTTCGGCCTCATAAGAAACCACTACATAGGTAGAACATTTATCGAGCCGAAACAGAGCATCAGGCACTTCGGAGTTAAAATAAAGCTGAATCCCGTTAAGAAACTGATCGCAGGCAAAAGAGTGGTCGTTATAGACGACTCCATAATCAGAGGCACAACGAGCAAGAAGATTGTCAAAATGCTGAGAGAGACGGGAGAGACAAAAGAAGTTCACTTCAGAATAAGTTCACCGCCAACGATAATGCCTTGTTTTTACGGGATTGATACGCCCACCAGGCATGAACTGATCGCATCGAGCCATGCTGTCGAAGAAATCAGGAAGTATGTGACCGCAGATACTCTGTCATACCTGAGCATCGAGGGAATGCTTAATATAGTGCCCAATCCCGAGAATTATTGCACTGCCTGTTTTGATAATAACTACCCTATAAGTTTTCCGGGTGAGCATCTCGAACAGCTGGAATTATTTTTTTAAAGCTGATACGCTTTATCTATAATTCGCAAGGTGCGGCTGGGACAAATATGATAACTACGGTGCTAAGAAACATATACCGGGTAAACCTGGGAGTAAAAAAAACCGAGAAGGTCCTCATTTTCACCGACAGGCCGAATCCAAAGGAAGAGATTAATAATCTGGAACTGGAGCGGAGATCGAGGCTCAAATGCATAGCCTTTCTCACCTCTGAAGTAGGCAAGGGTTTTGCGAAAAAAGTGACGGTTATGGAATACCCTGCCGCCGGAAGCCACGGTGCGGAGCCGCCCAGGGAGATATGGGAGACCGCGTTCGGAAAGAAGGCTGTCAATGCCCTTGACAAAAATGGACTGCTCGACCCGATTCTCGGGAAAAAAGCGGATGACCGGGAGATTGAAAAGGCCCGAAACATATTAAACAGATACGCAAAGAATAGCGTTGACGCCGTCATCGCCCTCTCAAATTTCTCTACAAGCCATACAAGATTCAGGGATCTATTGACACATGCGTGCGAAACAAGATATGCCAGCATGCCGCTTTTTGATATGGCCATGCTTGAAGGGCCGATGAATCCGGACTGGAAACATCTTGCAAAAACTACAAATGCAATTGTAAAAAAAGTGAACAGGGCGGAAAGAATAGAGATCAGAACACCAAACGGTTCGCATATTTCATTCTCGACAAAGGGAAGAAAAGCATCTGCTGATACCGGGATATTGACCAGGCCCGGATCTTTCGGCAACCTCCCCGCGGGCGAGGCATATCTGGCCCCGGTTGAAGGGACCGCCAACGGCAGACTCATACTTGAATGGGCGCCGACAAGAGAACTCAAGTCCCCGGTAACGCTTATCGTCAGGAATGGTAACGTGCAGGATGTTACGGGAGACGAGGAATACGCGGCGGAGTTGAGAAAAAAGCTGTCAGAGAGAAATGAGAACAGCAATATCGCTGAATTGGGTATAGGCACAAACAGCATGGCGAAAAGACCGGACAACATTCTTGAATCAGAAAAAATAATGGGAACGATACATATCGCGCTCGGGGACAACAGCTCATTCGGGGGCAAGATAAAAACGCCATTTCACCAGGATTTTATATTCTTCAGGCCCACGATGGCGCTTATCCACAAAGACGGAAGCAGGACGTTTCTGATAAAAAAAGGAAAGTTTGAGGGTAATTAATCATGACGGAATTTATTGTTGTATTAATAACCGCTCCTGACGGGGAGGAGGCCGTAAAGATCGCTAAAGCGGTCGTCGAATCCAGGCTTGCGGCATGCGTGAATATTCTGAACAATATCCGTTCTGTTTACAGATGGCAGGGTAAAATTGAGGATGATAACGAGGTCATGCTGATAGTCAAGACCAGGCGAGAGCTGTTCGAAAGCCTGGTGGAGAGCGTAAAAGGGCTTCACAGTTATGACGTGCCCGAAATCATAGCTCTTCCGTTAATAGAAGGTTCCGGGGATTACCTGGAATGGCTTAAAGAAGAAACTTCATAGTAAGAGTCGACACTGACTTAAAAACCGGAGTGTGACAGAACCGATAATCAGGGGGGTAAGATGAAGCATCCGGCAAGAATCATTCTATTACTATTGCTATTGCCGCTTTTGTCCTTTTTCCATCAAAAAGAACAGCAGAAAGAGATTCTCATCGGTCTCATACCCGAGATGAATGTTTTTAAGCAGATGAAGAGATTCCAGCCCCTGGCCGACTACATTACAGAACAGACCGGAATAAAAATAAACATCACTATCCTCAGCAGGTACGGAAATATCATCGAAAGGTTCACTTCCGAAAAGATGGACGGTGCTTTTTTCGGTTCTTTCACCGGGGCGCTGGCGATAGAAAAACTGGGAGTGGTCCCGATCGCGAGGCCGGTTAATCTTGACGGTACATCTACTTACAATGGATATATATTTGTAAGAAAAGACAGCAATATAAAAAACATAAAAGACATGAAGGGGAAGAAAATGGCCTTTGTTGAAAGGGCGACGACAGCCGGATATGTCTTCCCCATAGCATATTTAAAAGAACGCGGTGTTAATGATATCGACCATTTCTTCGGCGAATATTATTTCACCGGAAGCCATGACGCCTCCATATACGCAGTGCTTGACGGCAAAGCGGACATCGGCGCGGCAAAACATAGTATTTACGACCGCGCAAGAAAAATTGATCCCAGGGTGGATAAGGAACTCTTGATTCTCGCGGAGTCCGCCAGGGTTCCTTCAAACGGACTCTGTGTCAGGGCGGGACTTGATGATAATATCAGGGCGAGACTGAAGGAGACCCTTCTGAATATGGACAAAAACCGGGAGGGGCGGGTCGTTCTTAAGCATTTCGGCGCCATAAAATTTATCGAAACAACTGTCAAGGATTACAAACCGGTGTTTGATCTGGCCGAAAAGGCCGGAATAAACATAAAAGAGTATGTTTACAAAAATGAGTAGATAAACATCGGTCGCTCACCTTGCAGAATGGACCGTGGGGACATTGTTTCCTGCTACGCAAAACTAAAGAAATGAAGCGCACCGGGGACAGGTCCGAGCATTATATTGCCTCCAAAAATCCGGATAATAACGCATCCACTTTCTGTAATAATTACGGTATACAGCCGGGATTGCCTTTTTGATTAAAAGGGCATAAAAAAGAGTCCTTATTTCCGAAGGAATATACAAAATCTTATTGACATGTATGCATAAACAGTGCATATTAATACATATGAGAACAACATTAAACATAGACAATAATATCCTGGAAAAAGCCTCGAAATTGACTGGGATAACCGAAAAAACGTCATTGGTGCGCTTGGGATTAGAAGCATTAATTTCGAGGGAAAGCGCCAGAAGACTTGCTGAACTTGGTGGAACAGAAAGGTCACTTCGCCGTATTCCGAGGAGAAGGATTACGAGCAGGTAGACATGGTTCTGGTTGACACTTCAATCTGGGTTTCACATTTCAGAGAAGGAGACAAATATCTCCAGGATTTATTGCTAAACGAATCTGTTCTATGCCATCCTTTCGTAATTGGTGAACTGGCATGTGGACACCTGAAAAACAGAGAAGAGATTATAGCTTTACTAAAAGCTCTTCCACGGGCAAAGACTGTTGAAAATGATGAAATACTCCAGTTCATTGAAAACAAGCGCTTGAGGGGCAAGGGTATCGGCATTATCGATGTGCACTTATTGGCATCGCCGATAATTTCAAAAGTTCAATTATGGACAGATGACAAGCAACTCCAAAGAGCTGCTGACAAGTTAAACATTCTTTATAAATAAAAAAATGCGCGTGCATTGGGGCGGTAGATTCCCATTCTTCAGTTGCCAAGCGATAGAACCGTATTTT
>JAYWMP010000266.1:0-4547 GCA_035873255.1 Nitrospirota bacterium | reverse complement strand
CTTCTTTTCCTGACCTCTGATACAACCTGTTTTCGTAATAAATTATTAGTACTCACTATTCTAGATTATAGAACGTATTTGTTCCTTTGTATACTGCCGATTCCGCAAGCTCTTCTTCTATGACAAGAAGCCTGTTGTATTTCGCTACGCGCTCACTTCTGGCGAGAGAACCTGTTTTTATGAAGCCGGTGTTGCATGCGACCGCGAGATCAGCTATTGTTGTGTCCTCTGTCTCCCCCGAACGGTGCGAGATTACGGCGGTATACCCGGCTGTTTTAGCCATCTCTATGGCATCGAGGGTTTCGGTGAGAGTGCCTATCTGGTTGAGTTTTATCAGTATGGAATTAGCGATCTGTTTATCAATTCCTTTTTTCAAAAGCTTTGTATCGGTCACAAAAATATCGTCTCCCACAATCTGGAGCCTGTCGCCGAGACTGGATGTCATGGCTTCCCATCCTTTCCAGTCATTTTCAGACAGGCCGTCTTCTATGGATAGAATAGGGTGATCTGCTATTAATTTCCTGTAATAGTCTATCATGTCGCTGCTTTTGACTTTTTTGCCCTCAAAACTGTAAAGACCCTTTGAATAAAATTCGGAGGCCGCGACATCGAGCGCGAGGAAGATATTTTTGCCGGGTGTGTACCCTGATTCCCTGACGGCCTTTAAGATAAGAGATATCGCTTCTTCATTGCTTGCAAGGTCAGGCGCGAAACCGCCTTCATCGCCAACAGACGAATTGAGCTTTTTGCCTTTCAGTATCTTCTTTAAGGTCTGGAATATCTCGGACCCGGCCCTCAGCGCTGATGAAAAATCAGGGAATCCGACCGGCATTATCATGAATTCCTGGATATCGAGATTATTGTCTGCGTGGGCGCCGCCGTTCAATATGTTCATCATCGGTACGGGCAGTACTTTGGCGTTACAGCCACCGATGTATTTATACAGTGGCAGCCCCACTTCCAGCGCGGTTGCCTTGCAGACAGATAAAGAGACGCCAAGAATCGCGTTAGCGCCGAGCTTCTCCTTGTTATCCGTGCCATCGAGTTCTATTAACAGGTTGTCGATATCGGCCTGGTTGTCGGAATTCGACCCGCGAAGTACGGGGGCTATTTTTTCAAGGACATTCCTGACCGCCTGCCGGACTCCTTTTCCATGAAACCTTTTGCCGCCGTCTCTGAGTTCGATGGCCTCCCGTTCCCCTGTTGACGCGCCTGACGGGACGGCGGCCCGCCCCATAATCCCGCTCTCAAGATACGTGTCGACCTCTACTGTCGGGTTTCCCCTGGAATCAATGATTTCTCTTGCTATAAAATCTACGATTATTCCCACGATTTCCTCCTTGGTCCGGCCTGGCTATCCGGAATTACAGATATTGTCTGATAAAAGATTCCACCCGCTCCATATCGACTGATCTGCCGTCCAGTTCCGATCTGTTGGATATATGTCTCAGGGTCGCCTCCAGATAGATTTTGAAATGATCTATTTTTTCTATTATCTTGTGGAATTCCGGGCCGACCAGGGCGTTTTTATCTATCGAATTCAGCTCATTAAAGAACTTTACGAATTCTTCGTAATCATCATGTCTCAAAAGCCTGAAAGTAAAGCTCTCAAAATATAACATATAATTCCTGAGTGATTCAAAGACTTTCAGTCGTTCAGCAGTATCGGCGGCCTGTCGCCCTAGCATGGAAGTGAATTTATGGAGGATAAAGATATCTTCTCTCAGTCTCAGCGATCGTTCAAGTCTGGTCACAAAACTTTCGAATATCTGGTCACCCTTTAATTCAGGTCTGAACCGCAGTGATAACTGGAATATACTCTGCTCAGTGAGGTTTTTCAGGATTCCGTGACAGTTTTCAAGCTTCCCCCTGAAATGCACCAGTCCTTTTTTTTTGTGAATGTCCCTGAGTTCCTGAAGATAAACCCTTTTCGATTCCATGGAGAACTGGTATGCAATGGAATTCAATACATGGTCAAGGCCGGGCGTCCTGACTTTTTTAACGACTTTTTCGATGTACCCAAGGAACATATTTATCTCGGATCTCAGCAGGATAAGTATTACCAGTGATGAGTTAAGGCTGACGGACCGCTCTGTTTCGATGTCGATAAAATTCATAAAACGCAGGAATCTGAATAAGTACAGATATATGATCGAGATCTGTTTTTTCAGCTTTTTGTCCTCTATAGATTTGACAATGCCGGATATCTCTATATTGTCAATTACATTGTATTCGGGTTTCGTGGTTTTTCTGAAGGGATTAAAAAATACATTTTCTCTTATTTCATTGCCGATAAGATGTCCGATGTTCGTAAACCCCTGATACGAGACATGCCCGCTCCTGATAAGATCGGTGATAACGCCCTTGAGATTCAGAAAAGAATCGTATAACAGGAACAGGCTTTTTTCCTGTGTGTCTTCGCTATAAAGGTCCTGATGGAAGCTTTCCCTCCTGTTTTCGGGGAGGAGCTTTGTTTCCGCGAACTTTTGGAACCAGTAAACGTTTCTCCTGCTCTCCGGAATTACGGCTTCCATTATAGCGAGAATACGGAGAATCGTGTCACGTGCAGCTACTAATTCATTGAAGAAGTTTCTTGACGTAAGGTCTTTATCCGAAAAAGTGAGGTATTCCGCGTTGAAGAACCGGCAGATCGCCCGCAGATGAACATCAAGCTCTGAAAAGAGCGAGTGGTTGACCTTTTTCGAATGGGAAATCCAACTTTCCATCTCACCTTCCCGGAACATGGGGATTATATTGAAGGATTATTTTTTGGCTGCATGAATTGCTTCGCCGTGTACGTCTTCGGCGGACTCCATGACGCCTTCGGACAGAGTCGGGTGCGCGTGGATCGTCCCGGCAATGTCGCGCGCGGTAAGTCCCGCCTTTAATGCTACCGCCGCTTCATGTATCAGGTCGGACGCGTGAGGCCCGATAATGTGGACTCCAAGGATTTTATCTGTTGATTCCTCGGATATGATCTTTATGAACCCCGCAATCTCACCGATTGCGTGCGCTTTGCCGAGTGCTCGGAACTGAAAACGGCCTGTCCTGAACTTAATGCCTTTTTCTACGGCCTGATGTTCTCTCAATCCCACGGAAGCTATTTCAGGGGAAGTGAAGATTGCCGCCGGAACCACGCTGTAATCCATGACTTCATTCATGCCAACCGCGTTCTGGGCGGCTATAATACCCTGTTTCGAGGCGATATGCGCCAGCATCATGCCCCCGGTGACATCACCGATCGCGTATATTCCCGGTATATTCGTCTCCATCTTTTCATTAACGGTTATTTCTCCCCTTGCGCCCCTGCTTACCCCCGCCTTTTCGAGGCCGATATTGTCGCTGTTTAATGACCTGCCGATCGAGACGAGGACCTTCTCCGCGATAAGCTCTTTGCCGTCGGATAGAAATACGTGGACCCCGTCTTCTTTTTTCTCGACTTTTTCAACCTTGACGCCGGTGTGGAGTTTGATTTTTTTCTTCCTGAATTCTTTTTCGAGAAGTGATGAAACTTCCTGGTCTTCAGTGGCCACCGCCCGGGGAAGCATTTCAACCATGGTCACTTCGGAGCCGAGTTCTCGGTAGATGCAGGCGAACTCACAGCCGATCACTCCGGCGCCTATTATTAACAGGCTTTGGGGGATTTCCGTGAGTTCCAGTGCTTCATCGCTTGTGATTATATTTTCTCCGTCAAAGGGAAAGCCCGGTATCCTGGCCGGTCGGGATCCGGTGGCGATTATTATCCTGTCGGAATCGAACTTCCCGGTTGAACCGTCTTTCAGGGTTATTTCGACTTCATTGGCCGAAACCAGGGAGCCCCTGCCTTCTTTCAGCACGACGCCCCAGCTCTTGAAAAGACCCCTGATCCCCTTCACCTGCGTGCTGACGATCCTGTTTTTTCTTTCGATAATTTTTGAGAAGTTTGGTTTGATATCTCCTGATATTTCTATGCCGAACTTATCGGATTCTTTTGCCTTCGCCAGCATTTCAGACGAGGCCACCAGCGCCTTTGTCGGAATGCAGCCCCTGTTCAGGCAGGTGCCGCCAACATCGGTATCTTCAATCACGGTAACACTTGCGCCTGACTGAGCCGCTTTAATGGCAGCGACGTATCCGCCCGGTCCGGCACCGATAATAGTTAGTCTCATTTTGATTCCTCTTCCGTAAATTTTTCATATGCCGATGAGTCCATCAGTTCGTCAAGCTCTGAAGGGTTATCCATTTCGAGTATAGCCACCCAGCCCTTTTCGTAAGGATCTTCGTTGATGACCTCCGGCGATTCGGAAAGATATTCGTTAATTTCGACGATTTTTCCGCTTACCGGCGATATTATGCTGGATGTGGCTTTTGTAGATTCTATCTCGGCAATTTCACTGTTGGCCTCCACGGAAGCGTCGATTTCAGGAAGGTCGATATATACGATGTCCCCGAGCGCGTCCTGCGCGTAATCAGTGATACCGATTGTGGCTTTTTTCCCTATTACCTTTACCCATGTGTGTTCTTTGTGATATTTGAAATCATCAGGATTCATTGTCGCCTCCTTAGTT
>JAYWMP010000243.1:0-6057 GCA_035873255.1 Nitrospirota bacterium | reverse complement strand
CTGATAAAAGCTGTAAACCTGAAAAACAGGATTGGTCTGGATCTTGAGCTGTATTTTAAATTCGACGGCACGAACCCAACCGGTTCGTTTAAGGACAGGGGTATGACCCTTGCTTTATCGAAGGCGGTTGAGGCCGGTTCAAAGGCCGTAATCTGCGCCTCGACCGGCAACACATCAGCTGCCGCCGCGGCTTATGCCGCGAGGGCCGGGATAAAGGCCATTGTGCTTATTCCGGCAGGCAAGATCGCCATCGGGAAACTTTCGCAGGCCCTGGCGCACGGGGCGCATGTTATGCAAATCGAGGGTAATTTTGACCAGGCCCTGAGTATAGTCAAGGAGATAGTGACCAAGTATCCGATAACTCTTGTGAATTCCATAAACCCGTTCAGGATCCAGGGCCAGAAGACTGCCGCATTTGAGGTCTGCGACCAACTCCAGTTCGCACCTGAATACCATGCCCTGCCCGTTGGCAATGCCGGGAATATCACGGCCTACTGGAAAGGTTACAACGAATATAAGAAGGCGGGCAGGATTGAGACTCTCCCTGTTATGCTGGGGTTTCAGGCTGCTGGAGCGGCCCCGATAGTCCTTGGCAGGATGATCGAAAACCCCGAGACAATAGCAACAGCCATCAGAATCGGAAATCCCGCAAGCTGGAAGTCGGCCCTTGCCGCGAAAGAAGAGTCTGGCGGCAGGATCGATGCCGTGACCGACGAAGAAATACTGAGCGCATACAAACTTATAGCCGTGGCTGAAGGCATCTTATGCGAGCCTGCTTCAGCGGCGTCTCTTGCCGGTGTTATAAAATTGTATAAGGAAGGTTACTTCGAGGCCGGTGACAGCGTGGTATGCACACTGACCGGGAACGGACTGAAGGACCCTGATATTGTGTTTAAGGTTTCAAAAGAGCCGATAAAAATCCGGGCGGACCTGAAAATTGTCGAAAAAAACATAAATGATATTTTATGAAATATATCGTAATCATAGGTGACGGCATGGCCGACCGACCGGTAAAGGAGCTGGGTGGGATGACCCCGCTTCAGAAGGCCTTTACTCCAAATATGGCAAAACTGGCTTCAGCCGGGATTCCGGGCTCTGTCAGGACCGTCCCCGCGGGCATGCATCCAGGCTCTGATGTAGCTAACCTGAGCGTGCTAGGATATGATCCGCTTAAATATTATTCCGGCAGGGCGCCGCTGGAAGCTGCGAGTATCGGCATACAGCTCGGGGTTGATGATGTTGCGTTCAGGTGTAATCTTGTCACCCTTAAATTTGATCAAAGAAGGGAAAGGGCGATAATGGAGGATTACAGCAGCGGCCATATTACGACAAAAGAGGCCGCAGTGCTTATAAAAACCCTCAACGAAGACCTTGGTTCCTATGATATCAAATTTTACCCTGGTGTAAGCTACCGGCATCTCATGGTCTGGGCAAACGGTTCTACCGAAGTAGAGTGCGTCCCTCCGCATGACATTCTCGGAAAGGACATAATCGATTATCTGCCTGTAGGCAAGGGAGAAGAACTGCTCAGGACGATGATGATCGATTCTGTTTCTTCACTCGGAAGCCATGTTGTGAATAAAAAGAGGATTAAAAAAGGTAAAAATCCGGGTAACAGCATCTGGCTGTGGGGACAGGGTAAAAAGCCGGAGATGCCGACATTCAAAGAGAAATATTCTATTGATGGCGCGCTTGTGTCCGCAGTGGATCTCACAAAGGGACTTGGGATATACGCGGGATTCGAGATATTAAAAGTTCCGGGAATGACCGGATATATTGATACGAACTATAAAGGCAAGGCCGAGGCCGCGCTCAGGGCGCTGGAACGGCTTGATTTTGTATATTTACATGTTGAAGCGCCTGATGAAGCGGGGCATTCAGGCAATTGCATGGAGAAGATTAAGGCGATAGAAGACTTTGACGCCCTTGTTGTCGGTACGGTAATGGAAGGGATTAAAGCCTTTGATGAATACAAAATTCTGCTTTTACCCGATCACCCCACACCGGTGGAGTTGAGAACACATACGGATGATCCGGTGCCTTTTGTTATTCTGGACAGCAGGAACATACAAAAAGATGAAGGCGCCCGTTTCACCGAGGATATACTGAAAAAAGAAGATATACTGATCTTCGAAGAAGGATATAAACTGATGGATTATTTCCTTCAGGGGAATTAATAGCGGGGGTAATTTTGGCGCTGATTGTACAAAAATACGGTGGAAGTTCCGTAGGGTCGATCGACAGGATAAAGGAAGTCGCTGGACGTGTCGCAAGGACTGCCGAAGCCGGCAATAAAGTGGTGGTGGTTGTTTCCGCCATGGCGGGAGAGACTGATAAACTGATAGATTTCGCCCGGCAGTTATCTCCGAAACCGAGTGAAAGGGAGATGGATATCCTCCTTTCGTCGGGTGAACGCGTCACAAGCGCCCTTACCGCCATGGCCGTAGAGTCGTCAGGGCATAAGGCGATGGCCATGACCGGAAGACAGGCGGGCATCATTACCGACACTGTGTTTACCAGGGCGAGAATCGAGAAGATTTCGAGTGAGAGGGTCAAAAAGGCCCTTGATGACGGGTATATTGTGGTTATTGCCGGTTTTCAGGGCGTGACCAGGGGGGAGATCGACATCACAACACTCGGAAGAGGCGGATCGGATCTTTCTGCGGTTGCTATTGCAGCGGCTGTTAAGGCGGACCTCTGTGAGATTTATACCGATGTCGATGGTGTATACACAACTGATCCAAATATTGTTCCCGAGGCGAGAAAGCTCGAAAAGATAGCCTATGAAGAGATGCTGGAACTGGCAAGTCTCGGCGCAAAGGTTTTACAGGCGAGGTCTGTCGAATTCGCAAAGAAATACAGTGTGCCTGTTGTTGTCAGGTCCAGTTTTAATGAAAACCCCGGGACGCTTGTTGTCGAGGAGGATAAAGAGATGGAGAATGTTGTTGTATCTGGAATTGCCTATGATAAGAACCAGGCTAAAATCACTATTGTTAATGTCCCCGATAAGCCGGGAATCGCGGCCAACCTGTTTGATTCCATCGCTTCAGCCGATGTTGTTGTCGACATGATAGTTCAGAACATAAGCAGTGACGGAAAAAGCGCGGACATCTCTTTTACAGTCCCAAGGACCGATTCGGACAGGGCGCTGGAGGTGACTGAAGCCGTTGCCCGCGAGCTCGGAGCAAAGAGGGTCGACAAGAGAGAAGACATAAGCAAAGTTTCGATTGTCGGTGTCGGCATGAGATCCCATTCAGGTGTCGCCTCACGGATGTTCCGGACTCTTGCGGGCCATAACATAAATATAATGATGATAAGCACCTCGGAGATAAAAGTATCATGTGTAATAGACCTTAAATTTACTGAGCTTGCCGTAAGGGTGCTTCACGAGACCTTTGGGCTTGCCGGATAATTCAGTAATATGCGCAGAATAGAGATATACGATACAACGCTGAGGGACGGCGCCCAGTCAGAGGATATTTCGTTTTCCGTCGAGGACAAACTGAGAATTACGGAAAAGCTCGATGATGCGGGGGTGCATTACATTGAAGGCGGATGGCCCGGCTCGAATCCCAGGGACATCGAATACTTCAGCAAGGCGAAAAAATTAAGTCTCGCGAATTCCACCATAGTCGCTTTTGGCAGTACTCACAGGGCGGGAAAGAAGCCTGAGAACGATGGAAATATCAAGGCATTGCTCGATTCCATGCCCGCGGCGGTAACGATATTCGGGAAGACGTGGGATTTTCATGTCACGGAGGCATTGAAGATATCACTCGAAGAGAATCTTGATATCATATACAACACAATATTTCACCTGAAACAGCACGTGGAAAAGGTTTTTTTCGATGCCGAGCATTTTTTTGACGGGTATATAAATAACCCCGACTATGCCCATAAGTGTCTTGCGGCCGCCAGGGACGCTGGCGCGGACTGCCTTGTCCTCTGTGATACAAACGGCGGCACCATAACCACCATAATAAGGAATACATTAAAAAAGATAGTAAAGGATTTCAGGACTCCGATCGGGATTCATGTGCATAATGACATCGACTGCGCCGTGGCCAATTCCATTATAGCAGTTGAATGTGGCGCATCTCACGTACAGGGGACGATCAATGGAATCGGAGAACGGTGCGGGAACGCCAATCTTGTTTCGATTATACCCAATCTCCAGCTGAAGCTCGGGAAGCAGTGCGTAAGTCCGGAGAATCTGAAAAAGCTGAGAGATGTATCGAGATATGTCAACGAGATCGCCAACCTGAGGCACTTCAAACACCAGCCCTATACGGGTGACAGCGCATTTGCGCATAAAGCCGGCATGCATGTTAATGCAGTCATGAAAAGACCTGAAACGTATGAACACATATCTCCGGAACTTGTCGGAAATTCCCGGAGGGTATTGATATCGGATCTTGCCGGAAGAAGTAATATCCTGAGGAAAGCCGAAGAATTCGGCATAAAGCTGACGAAGAATTCAGCGCATCTGCGGGAGATTGCCGACAAGCTGAAAGATCTCGAAAACCAGGGTTTCCAGTTTGAGGCCGCGGAGGCGTCATTTGAACTTCTGATGAAAAAAACACTCGGCCTGCATAAGAGATTTTTTGATCTTATGGGATTCAGGGTTATAATAGAGAAGAGAAAAGAGGGCGAAGACCCTCTTAGCGAAGCCACCATAATGCTGAAGGTGAGTGGACATGTCGAACATACCGCGGCGACCGGAAGAGGTCCTGTGAACGCGCTCGATAACGCGTTAAGAAAGGCGCTCGAACG
Source organism: Nitrospirota bacterium (assembly GCA_035873255.1). Classification (GTDB taxonomy): domain Bacteria; phylum Nitrospirota; class Thermodesulfovibrionia; order Thermodesulfovibrionales; family UBA6898; genus JAJRYC01. Next base: position 1,284 of record JAYWMP010000243.1, on the reverse strand, counting down.
GTTCTACCCCATGCTCAGGGATGTAAAGCTTCATGACTATAAAGTTCGTGTTTTAACCGCCGGCAGGGGGACCGGAGCAAAGGTGCGTGTTCTGATTGAATCTGGAGACAAGGACAGGAAATGGGGCACTGTCGGGGTTTCAGAGGACATTATCCAGGCTTCCTACCAGGCGCTGGTCGACAGCATTGAATACAAGCTTCTCAAGGATGAAAAGCTGTAGAGAATCCGCTTGGATATTGCAGGGACAGCGGTTAGAAACGCCGAAAAAGCCTTGTAATGACGACAGGATTTAATTCTGATTCACATAAATGCAGCCATAACATAATCCGGATATTAAGAAAAAGGCTGGCAGGCCTCGGCGGAGGCCGTTAAGGTGTCGCAGACAAGGCATTTTTCATCGTCCCCGCCCGCTGTTATTAATTTTAAGCTCATCGTGAAAGAGAGTGGGTAAGACTGGACACCGGGGAGGTTGTAATCTTCCCTCTTTTCCAAAGGGGGATTTTATAATTGTCGTCAACAGGTATTGCTTTTCATTCCCCTTTGATTATTTTAGGGATGCTCCCGAGGCTGAACGCGTTAAGAATTCAAGACTGTTTGAGCGAAGCGAGTTTCTTGAATTTAGCGGACAGACCGGAAGCAGACCGTTAAAAAAGAATCGCGGGGCGCATTTTCTTGGGTCCGTTCTTTTTGGGCGTTCAAAAGAATGAACCGGGGACAGGGGCGGAGCCCCATTTAATTAGATAACTCCCCTGCACGAAGACCCCTTAATTGTCTTTACGATCAGATAGTGTTTTTCGCTGAACATTGTGTAGAGAGCGGTCAGAAATGTTGAAAAAGGCCCGTAATGACGGCAGGCATTAATGAATCTTACGTGACACCCCGTTTGAGTATCAGTGCGTGTTCATCGCATTCCGGGAATTTGGGGCACCTGACGCAGTCCCCCCATATCTTTTGCGGAAGGTTTGATTTGTCGGTATCCACGAAACCCAGCTTCTTAAAAAAGGAAGGATGATAAGTCAGAACGAATATATTCTGTATTCCGAGCCCCTTTGCTTCAACCAGGCAGCGTCTGACCAGTTTTTCCCCTATCCCCATCCTCTGGTAATGCTTTCTTACTGCAAGCGAGCGAATTTCGGCAAGATCTTCCCACATCACATGAAGCGCGCATACCCCGCAAATTTTCTCATCATCCTCGCAGACTATAAAATCCCGGATGTTTTCATAAAGCTCGTTAATAGCCCTGGGAATCATCTCTTCATTACGGGCGAATTCGTTTATCAGTTT
>JAYWMP010000239.1:0-2894 GCA_035873255.1 Nitrospirota bacterium | reverse complement strand
AATCGACAAATCCGGAAGATTATGAGGAGGAGAAAAAGATGGCGACTTTAAAAGATTTACTCAATGAATTTGCTAAACTGCAGGGGGTTACCACCGTCTGCCTTGTCGGTCGTGACGGCTTTCTGCTTGACAGTATCGCCACGATGGGCATTGATACCGAAATGATAGGTGCGATCGCTTCAAGCGGATTCGGAGCATCGGAATCAATGGGCAGGCAGCTCGGAAAAGGCGCCATGTCCATGACCATGATTGAGTTTGAAAACGGCCCTGTCCTGTTCGCACCCGTTGGTGAAGACGCATTTATTGTTATTATTGCTGAAAAAGAATCGAACCTCGGGATGGTGAGGCTTAAACTGAAGAAACATTGCAATGAAATCGCCAACGCGGCGGCAATATAAAAAAAAGGAGGTGAACCATGACTGAAGAAAAGATTCTTGATATAGCACATGTAAGTTTTCTGGATATGATAAAGATAATGATAACGCTGAGCGGCGCGGCAAACGCCAAGGGCACGCTAATCAGAAACGCAATAAAAACAGCCGAGAAAATCTCCGAAACCGATTATGAATCCTTTGACGATTTCCTGTCCGCCATTGAAAACGCGGCCAACCCGATTACGGTGATCGAGGGAAAATCCTCTCATCAGGGAGATTTTGTCTTTGGACTCAGCGCCTGTCCGTTCGGTCCATCCATTAAAAACTACACGCGCGTCTTCGAAAAACTTCCGGAAGGTTTTGCGGACTTCACCGCCGAGTTCAACAAGCCAAGCCATATAACAGCACAATACCACGTTGGAGAAGGCGCCGGCGTCAGCCCGTTCTGCGCCGTGCATCAGCCTATGAGAAGCGCGATTGCCGAAAAGATTACAATAGGAGGAAAGAAGATCCGGATCTACCAGCTTGGCTGCAAATCAGGCGCGGGGAAAAAGGGGTTTGCTGAAAAATGGATAGAGGAGGCTGGAGTGCCAAAAGATGTTGTTGATAAAGTCCTTGACAACTATATGTGCTGCTATTACCTCAAGATCATGGAATAAGACTTTTCACCGCGTTCGTCCAGGTCGAACTTCAAGAAAAGACAGGCGATAGCAACCTGTATATATTTGTAAGAATTCCGGATTCTCGATGTAAGTCCTTGCGAGAATGGCGTCGACCTGCTCAAAAGACCGGGAATGACGGAGAGTGTGGACCGCGGGGTATCGGCTGTGCTGAAAAGAGAATTGACTGTGTGGTAGAGTGCGGGGATTTACCGGAGCAGAGACGCGACAAATTCGGAGTGGTGTATGATGGTGCCGAAGGGGGGACTCGAACCCCCACAGCGTTTCCACCACTAGACCCTGAACCTAGCGCGTCTACCAGTTCCACCACTTCGGCAACGGATTATAATATATATTTACACGGATGAGATTGTCAACAGCCCTTCATTGAATCGGCAATAATATTATACTCTTAATTAATTCCGGTGTGTAATGAAAGGTATTAGTCAATGCCTTGTGTCAGCCTGATGTTTCAGGGCATTACAGGCTATGCCGAGCTTACTTCCTGTCATCAACCAGTTTGATAATTGCAGCGGCGTCGATATAGCCGGAGACCAAAGTTCCGTCGGACAGGATCATGGCCGGCGTGCCCCTGATACCCAATTCCGCCGCAAGTTTTATATTTTCATCAATTACATCTGTCTCACATGAGGGTTCCGGCAATTCTTTTTTGGCAAAGGCATCCTCAAGCATCGTCAGGGATTTTTCACAAACAATCGCTTTTGACCTGGCATAGGCCTCCTTATGAAACGGCAGTGGATAGAGAATAATATAAAAACTTATATCTTTTCTCTCCTGTATAACCTGCTTCATCGCCCGATGAAGTTTTGCACAGTACGGTCAGTCAGGGTCGTCAAAAACTATGATCTTATTGTCGGCATTCCTGTCACCGACAATAAGGGCGTCCTTAAGCGGTATACGTGAAACGTCCACCTTGTTTATTTTCGCGAAGCTTTTCCTGGTAAGGTTGGCCCTGTCAGCTACCGAGAAAATATTCCCGGCAAAGATATATTTGTACGAATAATCGACGTAGGCCAGGCTCTTTCTGCCGCCTATATCAAATCCTACCTCCCACAGACCTTTTATCGGGCCGTTCCCGACACTCAGTATATTAATTTTAGCAGCATTGGGACTCATGTCAATCAGTGCCTGCTTTATCTTTTCGTCATCCCTGGCGTGACACTTGACACAATCCTTTCCTCCGTTGGCGAATGCGAACGTGTTGCCGACGCCTGTAAAGATTATTGCGTGGCATATCACAAGATATAATATATATTTAAGCACGCCCAAGTATAACACAATAAATACGTTTTCGACAAAAATTTTTTATTTTCAGCAAAAGGCAGGGCAGGCATATCTCCGGATTCAAGGAAATGATGTGGCAATAGGGGCAGAGGGATGGAGATTACGGGAAGACGAGTGATAACGAACAATAAATCTTTATGAGGTTAAGAGAGAGAGGATGAACTCGCTAAGTCTTTCCCTGTTCTTCTCGGGCATCTCCACAAATTCTATCCCGATATCATAATGCTTATTTTCACTGCTGGAGACCGGGACGCATGTCACAACCCTCCCGGAAAAATTGATCGACTGAACCCTGGGCGGGAATATTTCCATCGTTATTCTCTTCTCAATCTCAAGTGGATACCCGCTATCTATAAGCATACCGCAGAGACTCAACTCTTTAACACTGCATTCTTCAGGACAGGTAAGGTAAGCCTTTTCAGGGAAATCGATCCTGAACCTTATATTGAGCCGCAGCCCACTCAGGCAATGGACAGCATCCCTGTTATACCCTCCCCTGTGATGAACATCTATATATTTCAAAAGCTGAGAAAGTTTTTCGTTAGAAAGATTAGTG
>JAYWMP010000214.1:0-5452 GCA_035873255.1 Nitrospirota bacterium | reverse complement strand
TCCATATAAGACCGGTTTCTTCATCTCCGAACGATACTATCATATAACAATAGTATCGCATTTCAATATTAATTGTCAATAGAACCTACACGGTTTGCCGGTTCTTCTTGTCCTGGTTCTCTTGCAGTAATATTTATCCTTAAAAAAAGGGTGCCTCGGGGTAAATGTATTCAGCCTGACTCTGCCGACAAGTCTGCTCACTGTGGGGATTTAAGTTTTTCCTCTCGTAGTCAGACGATAGAAGGATTTTCAGCAGCCGATAAGGATTGTACTTCTCCTATCAATTTCAGCATCCCATCCCAGGTGTCCGTGCGGAACGCCTTGCCTTTCAGTTCCTTTGCGGGCATTCCTTTTGTGTACCACGCGAAGAATTTCCGGAAGAGCATGACTCCGGTCTTCTCGCCCCTGAATGCGATGTTTGAAGCAAGATGCTCTTTCATCATCAGAACTACTTCATCAACACCGGGACCGGGAGATACAGACCCGTCTTTCAGATACTCAGCTGTTTCACGGAAAATCCAGGGATTGCCGAGTGCCCCCCTTGCTATGGCTACGCCATTGCAGCCCGTCTCGTCGAACAATTTCTTGACGAGGTCCGGCGTCAGCGCGTCCCCGCTGGCGATCACGGGTATCTCCAGCGCCTCCTTTACTTTCCTTATTATGTTGTAATCGACACTTCCTCTGTATCCCTGCTCTCTCGTCCTGCCGTGTATAAAAAGCCCTTTTACACCTGCATCCTGTGCACGGAGGGCTGCTTCCACCGCGTTGACGGATGTTTCATCCCAGCCGGAACGTATCTTGACTGTGACGGGCACTTCTGTGTTTTCGACTATTATCTTCAGAAGTTCCCGCAGCTTCAGAGGTTCCTTGAGCAGCCCGGCGCCTTTTCCCCGTGAGGTGACCTTTCTTACCGGACATGCGGCGTTGAAGTCAATTATATCAAAAGCATATTCCGATGCAACATCCAGCGCCCTTTTGATGATCTCGGGATCACCCCCGAGCACCTGGAGACCCAGAGGTCTGTCATCCTTGGTTGTCGCCAGCTTTTTCAGGGCGTTTCTGTTTTTGTGGGCCAGGGCCTCGGCGCTGATCATCTCGGTGAATGCGAGTTTGCATCCGAATGACCTGTTGATCAGGCGGAAGGGCAGGTCGCTTATCCCGGCCATGGGGGCAAGCACGAGAGGAGAAGCAAAAGTTATATTTCCGATCGAAAGCACAATTCGCTTATTATACATCATAGGCAGGCAATAAGGACCTTGATGAAGCTCTTAAAACAGGGATTCCCGGCCGGAAAATATTATTTTTTAAAGGAGTTGAATTTATCGGAGTACTGCAGGACCGCCCATACGAAAGAGGAATGGCTCCATGTAAGCGGAGAGACAGAAAGAGGAGAGCTGTTTACAGGGTGCACCTGCTCTGCAAGCACACCGGAAGGCAGGGAATTCTTCACACACCATTCAAGGTAAGGAATGGCATCGTGAAGTTCCTGAAGACTTTCGGCACGGGATATAAAATACTCTCCTACCCAGAGCGTTGAGATAAACCAGGGATTGCCGGGAATATCCGGAGGGCAGTCGCTGGGCCTCTGATAAACATCATTCTGATATCGGGCACAGCCTTCAACCGGGGTTTTGAGCCATAGTTCCCTTTGTATTGCCTCCATAGTTTCAACCATCCGCGGATCTCCGGGAGACAATACTCCAAGAATAGTTAGTCCGGACAGACTGATATCGATCACTTCATCGAGTTCATAGCCTTTCCCTTCTCTGTACCCGGAGCGGGCGTATCTCTTCAGGCCGGTGTGGTACAGATGCCTGGTAAGTCCTTCCTTCATCTGATCGGCCACTTTATCATATTTCTCTGCCAGGGAGGCATCCTGAAAGAGTCTTGCAAAATGCGCTGCAGCCCTGAGACCGGCAATTACTGCTGCGACAGTAAAAGTATGCACCCCGAAACGCTCTTCCCAGAGATCATAGCAGGGGATGGGCAGTTTAGTCTCGGGATCGCGGTGAATCACCATAAAGTCAGCAGACTTTTTTATAAGCTTATCATAGAGAGGTCTGATAAATTCTATGTCTTTTGAACTCTCGTAGTGTATCCAGAGCGCCCATAAAATTAAAGCTGTAGAGTCTTCCTGTATGGGTAACACTTCCTTCCCATCCACTAACCAGGGGTGCCAGTTGCTGGCTAATGATCCGTCGGGATTGTAATGCTGGTAAAGATATCCATCCTCTGACATGACGCGGGTGCAAAAGTCAAAAAATTTCATGCACACATGGGAATAACCGGCCTTTGCCAGAGCAGCGACAACAAAAGCTCCATCACGTCCCCACATGTAAGAATATGTATCTCTTCCGAAACGGACTATATCCGAGTCATTAGCAGCGATTATTGCTCCCCTGTTGTCTATCTGTGTTCTTAAAATGAGGAGGCTCCGGTTGAAAATATCGGTGATACTTTTGGGAAGATCTCCAAAGGATCTGACTTCTTTTTTGACCCACGCTCCCCAGTAATCGGACGTCCGCCTGATCAGTTTCTCCGGTGTCTTCTCAAGCACATCCCTGTTGAGTTGAGCCACTTCATTGTAATGTGTGCCTGCTGCGATCCAGTAAAAACACTCTTCCCTCCCCTCAGGGGGAAGGTGCAGCCATATCCCTATTGCAGAGTCAGCAGATCCCCATGAAAGCTGGTTCCCACTGAGTTCTCCATCCTCGGCGTCTCTCCATATCCCTTCCCTCCCCGGCACCTCCTTGTCGCCGCAGGCATAGTGATTTACGCCACACTTTTCAGACTTGCAGCAATTAATCAGAAAGTAGCGGTTGGCCTTGTAGTGGATGATGGAGCGTGTCCGTGGATCAAAATAGGCCGTGTCTCCGATATCATTGCCATAAAGATGAAAGTCGTGACAGAAAAAAAGCCTTACCTGCCGTTCCTTCCCCTGCAGATTTTTTACCTCGATTTTTTTAATATATACGTTCAGGTCCACATCTACCACGTCATGGCAATGCAGTTCAAGATCCAGGGATTCGTTTTTCAGAAAGACATTAGTAACAAGGCTGTTATCATGATACCTCAGGTCCTTTTCCCATTCCGGACCCATCCAGGAACAGCGTCCATCCACCCATACTCCAAACCGGAATGGATAGCCATTGGAATGGTTCTCCTGGCCAATAAATGGGAAATAGACATCCCGGATCTGATAATCCGAGTCAAAATTAAAAAGAAGATTGCCGTTGCTTACAGGAATGTCTTTGGGCATGTCTTTATTATATGGCTATCGTACCAGGAATTAGAGGTTTAAAAAGATAGTCGTCCGCCAGGCTGCGGCAGTTTTCTGATATTTTATGTCTGTCGATTATATGATGATATAATTCTGAATATTTATAGGCCATACTTGTTATGGAGAAATGATTCCGCACATGTCTCCGGCATTCACGGGGGTCCATACTATCTATGTGGCCAACTGCTTTAATCATGGCATTCATTGAATCTACCACGAATCCTGTTTTTCCGTCCACTACAATTTCCGGAACAGCGCCTTTATTGAATGCTATGACCGGCGTACCGCATGCCATCGACTCGACAAGGACCAGGCCGAATGGCTCACCCCATTGTATCGGGAATAATGTGGCCCGCGCATGACGGTACCATTGCTTCTTATGATCGCTGCTGATTTCTCCGATGTAGATAATCTGTTTGTCGCAGTCAAGCAACGGCTTTATCGCCCTGTCATAATAGTTATCATCAACCGGATATTTGCCGACTTCAACCGACAGGTCAATAGAATCCTTCAGGCCCGCAAAAAACTCCCTGTCTGCGGGTTTGTTCTGGACACAGCCGGCAATGATAAGTTTAGAACCTGTTTTTTTAGCAATTTCTATGGCCCTGTCCTGTCCCTTGTCATGGGTCATCCTGCCGATGGTGAATAAATAGCTCCCTTTGTCAGGCTCCTCTTTTACAGGGTATTCTCCAACGTCAATTCCGTGGTAGACAACATTCTCTGCGTTGACCAGGTCTTTATGTTGCCTTTTCTGATATTCGCTTATAGCAGCGCAATATACCAGGGGAGATGACAGAAGAGGATTACACCAGCGCTGGTAAGCTCCTTTCAGTGCGCTCTCTTTTGTGCCCACGTGAAGGGTCATTAAAATCGGTATATGCATGCTGAATACACTGTCATAAATGAACTCGACTGCTTTTGCATCATGCATGTGAATAATGTCAATGTCGCCCATCCTTGCCCTGCACAATGCCTTTGAAAGGTGCATATTCGTGGTCTGACGCTGTTCCAGTGTGTTATCGCTACAATAATCACCGATGCTTTGATCAACAGTCACGTAATGTTCTCCGACAACTCTGGAATCACCTGAACAGGCAACGATCGACCTGTGACCTAAAGAATGGAGTCCTTTATCTATATTATAGATGACCGTTTCAATCGGACCATAACCAAGATCCTGCCTGATGGGCCGGTTAAGTGTCGCCACATGCAGTACTGTAAGTTTTTTATGTTTCAAGTTTGCTGCCATTATAAATTTCCCCAGATCTGACCAGGAATTAATGATCAAGTTCTGTATGCGCAATTATACATCAAATTTTTGGTAAAGTCGTCGAAAAAAACAAATAAGCCCCGCAGCTTTAAAGGCCGAGAGGCTTTCCCCACGCTATCAGTTGCCATATATACTTTAACATAAGTGAAAGTAATTAGATATCGCATGCATTATTAAGACTATCTCTGTTTCAGGACATAAACCCCGAATTTTTTGAGACTTTCGGTCAGGGCGCACAGGGGGAGGCCCATTACGTTGAAGAAATCTCCGTCAATTTTTTCGACCAGAACGGCCCCAAGCCCCTGAATTGCGTATGCTCCGGCCTTATCCAGCGGCTCTTTTGATCTGACATACGCGTTTATCTCCTCCCTGCTGATTTTTTTGAAATACACCTTTGTCTCTAACGATCTTGATAATTTTTTATTATTGCCGGTGTCCATAATGGTAAAACCGGTGATCACCGAATGTCTCTTTCCATTCAGCATCCTCAGCATCTTTTCAGCTTCTTTCTCTGTATGGGGTTTGCCGAGCAGCCTGTCGTTGAAGACAATGAACGTATCCGCTGCTAGGATTATCGCGTCTTTGTATTTATGCGCCACAGCCTCCGCCTTTTTGCGCGACAGGAATCCAGCGAGTTCACGGGGTTTTAACGGCAGATTAAGGTCCTCTTCATAATTACCCGCACAGACAGTGAATTTCAGGCCTGTTATTTTCAGTATCTCTTTTCTCCGGGGCGATGCCGAAGCAAGTATTATTTTTCTCATAGCAGATATATTAATCCATTTTTCATGAAAACTATACATACCGGTAAATATAGGATTAATTATTACCTGGATTGAGCGGTTTATAACTTCAGGGATTGCCCGTATGCGCAGTATTTTTAAACAGGGAGATTGCTATTA
>JAYWMP010000210.1:0-8157 GCA_035873255.1 Nitrospirota bacterium | reverse complement strand
TTTAAATTGAAATTCCGCAGGGTTTTTACCTGATAAATGGAGGATTAAGGTGAAGGTTTTTTTTCTTGGATTGGACGGACTGACTCTGGATGTAATCGGACCTTATATCGGGGCGGGTCTGTTGCCGAATTTCAAAAAGGTGATCGACGGCGGCTCCAGCGGCATTTTGAGGTCGACAATTCCGCCGCTTACCGGGCCGGGCTGGATATCGTTAGCTACCGGCAAGAACCCAGGTAAACACGGTATATATGAATTTAGAAGAAGAAAAGGGTATGAAACCAGTATTGTTACCAAAAGCACATCTCCTTACGCGGAACCGGTATGGAAAATTGTGAGCAGGAACGGGAGAAAATCGGCAGTCATAAACGTCCCGTTCACTTATCCCCCCGACGAGATTGACGGCATTATGGTTTCCGGTCTGATGACGCCCGGCGTGGATAAGGAGTTTGTCTTTCCTGAAGAGGTCAAGGGCGAGCTTTTTGGTCTTGTCCCGGATTACAGGATCGATATAGATGAAGAGCTGTACCTGTATTCGAAAGATAGAAGCGAATTGGTAAAAGAAGTATATAAACTTACGACTGACGGAAGAAAGGTCATGGGCCACTTCATGGAGAGCCGGCAGTGGAGCCTCTTTTTCATGGTCTTCACGTGCCCTGACCGGCTTCAGCATTTTCTATGGGAAGAAGTAGTTTCGATGGAACCGGAATGTGTGAAATGTTTTCAGCTGCTTGATGAAATTCTGGGCGATGTCCTGAAAAAAATGGATGACGACACCGTATTATTCATAGGTTCCGATCATGGTTTTATGCGGGCGTCAAAGGGTTTTTATATCAATAACTTTTTTAGACATCTGGGCCTGCTCAATGTCAGTGGGAATCTGAAAATCAAGAATGATCTTGCCGGGAGGAACATATCAACATATTCAATCCGGAGTATTATTAAAAAAGCCGGACTGCTGAATTTTAAAAAATACCTGCCTTCCGCATTCCTGGACTATATAAGAAAATACCTGCCGTCGCATGGAATCAGGGAAGGTGATTTCGATTATAATAAAACCAAAGTTTTTTCATCGTTCGTATTCGGGATCGTGACGGTAAATTTAAAGGGCCGGGAGCCCGGCGGGATAGTGGATGAAGAAGATTATGATGAAATCCGTGAAATGGTTAAAAGGGAACTGCTGGCGGTGAAGGACCCGGAGACGGACAAAAATATTGTAAAAGATGTTTTTAAAGGCAGTGAGATATATTCATCTGAATACATTGATGACAGACCTGACCTTGTGGTTGTAATGAATGAGGGTTATTCGATAATTGAGAGCCTGGGCGGCGGCATTCTGGGCGAGAACCGGATCGGCAGCAGGTACAGGACCGGGGACCACGAAAGGGATGGTCTGTTTGCAGTTTACGGTCGCAATATAAAAAACAGGAAGGTTGATGCTGAAATTTATGATCTGACGCCCACCATGCTTTATCTTATGGGGCTGGCCATACCTGAAGACGTGGACGGACGGGTATTGACTGAAATAATCAGTGATGACTTTATCGGGAAAAATGAGATAAGGATGGAGAAGACAGGTGAAGGCGAGCATTCGGAAGAAAGCGTCCTGAGTGAAGAAGAGACAAAAAAAATGGAACGGCAATTGAAGAATCTGGGATATTTTGGTTAACGGCTACGACGCGGCCATGGGATTGTGGCAACCGCCCGCAACGAAATTCCTTATGGACATAGAGACATAAATGCAGGAGCAATCAATTAATAAAACTGAGATGCAAAAAAATAAGGGGCTTGATCTGTTCCGGCGGGGCAGGTGGCGTGAAGCATCGGAAACACTGGCCGGCTGCCTGGAGAGACCGCAGCCTGATGCGGTGATTCCGGCCTGTTTGGGAATCTGTTATCTGCGTCTTGGAGAGTATGATCGCGCCCTCGGTTTTTTTGAAAAACTTCCGTCTCCCATCCCGGCTGTCGCCGGTCTGAACTGGGCTGCGATTTACTGCCGGAGTCGCGATTATGACATGGCCTTGCGGGTCCTCGCCCGTGTCAACCGGAAGACTGCGCCGGGGAAGGCGAGCGGCAGGGAGAATTCATTAAAAGAGGGACATGAGGATTCGCTCGAAATCAGTAAAGAGGCGCTGGAGATTGCCTGCTGTATTGTTTTCGCCGAGATAGTTTCCATAATCAGCGGCGCACGGGATTTAAAGCCGGTGAAACCGCCGGGTAGAAACCGCCTTCTCAAACTGATAACCCCGGGTATATTGATCATGCTGCGGACGCTGGACCTGTCAGGCCGCGTTGCCGATAAACTCGGGTTGCCGAACAGTCGGACCATACTGCGGCTTGTGGATGGTTTCAGAGGACAGTGCTGGGTCTATGGCCTGCCGGTGAAACCGGAATTCCTGGAGGGGAAGATACATCTTCATGATATAAAGAGCTTTGAAATCTCAAAGGACATTTATCGCGATATCTTCCTGGCGTATTTAGACTACTGGACGGCATCCCGGCAGGATATTTATGATCTTATCCTCGCCACTGTCAAGCCTGGTGATGCACATGCGCTTTACTGTATTATCCGTGACAGACAACCGGTGACCGTTCTGGAAATAGGGACTTTTATCGGCTTCTCCACATGCATAATGGCCAGGGCGCTTAAGGACAATGGCAGAGGGGTGATCTATTGCATCGATCCGAATATGAAACATCTTTCCGTGAATAAACCTCTATTTCATGCCGAAAAAATGCTTAAAATTCTTCAGTTGGATGATCATGCGGAGCTTCACGAAGGATTTTTTTCAGACCCGGTTGGAGATATCGCCCCAGCCATACCTCGTCTGGGCGGAAAAATCTCTGAAATTGCGCCTCCTGTTGACCTGGCTTTTATAGACGGTGACCATGCAACAACAGCTGTTTTACAGGATTTCATGCTGCTGCTGCCGTATCTGAGCGAAAAAGCGACCGTGGTTTTCCATGATATACATGGCTGGCCCACGGTAAGGCAGGGTATCCTTACCCTCTTTCATGACAATGCCTTGAGGGAACAGATGCAATATTTTGAATTTATTCCATCCGGCTATGACGGTGTGGCCATGATTGAAATTCACAGGAAAAAAGACCAACGCACATAGATTCACGCTGAAGATCAGAACAGGTAATACGCCTGAAAGATATCATCCAGGTTTCATTCGTTACTTTGTCACCGTTGCGATTTCCTGATTAATCATTGTCGTATGCAGCCATAACAAATAACCGACATTATTGGGTGCCTGGGTCATCGGCGTTTCCCGGCCCGTCAGCGGATTCTTCGTCCGACGGTAAGTCATCTAATTCCAGAAGGGCCTTTCTGACATCATCTTCAGTGCTTCTCAGTCTTTCCCTGCAGGATTTAATGAGTTGAGCAGCCTTTTTCACCTTCTCCGCAAGGACGTCCACATCGATATCTTCGGATTCTATCTCATCTATTATCTTTTCAAGTTCGGTCAAAGCCCGGGAGTAGGAAATCCGCATGTTTTTTTTCACTGGCCTTTGTCTCCTTTTTATCTTGTACGATGCTGGTAATAGTGCCTTTATGCAGTCTTGTTTCGAGCACAGCCCACTTCCTGAGACCGGTCGCATCCCTGAGTACCTTCCCTTTATGGGAAGTAATGCTATAGCCTCTTTTCAGGACGTTTTCCGGGTCAAGGTGCCTGACCGCCTGTCCCATGGCATTCAACCTGTTGTCCTCTTTTCCTATCAGTTCCCTTACCCGGTTTTCCAGGTCCTTTCGCAGGATCAGGAGCCTGTTCTGATGGGCGGCGGCGATCTTTAAAGGCAGATAGGCGAGTTTCTGGGCGAGGGCGTGCAGTCTGTATCTCCCGTCTTTCAGGACCCTTTCTGTATGCGCCTGGAGCCTGTTATGTATCATTAGCAGATTTTCTTCAAAGCTCCTGAGACCCGAAATAAGGAACTCAGCCGCGGCCGTAGGTGTTTTCAGTCTTGTATGCGCCACCATATCCACTACTGAATCATCTTTTTCGTGGCCAATTCCTGTCAGGACGGGAATCGGGAATCTGGCAGTCACCGAAGCCAGTGGATAGCCGTCATAACAGTTCAGGTCAATGGCTGACCCGCCGCCCCTTATGATGACCACCACATCGAACAGGTCCCGGTCGCCCTTTATATTATCGAGCGCGGAGATGATCGACTCTTCAGCCTCGGCCCCCTGCATCAGCGCGGGGAAGAGGATATGGTGGAATTTGTATCCGTATGGATTGTTCTCCAGGTGGTTGATGAAGTCCCCGTATCCCGCCGCTGTTGGAGAGGATATAACTGCTATCCGCTGTGGAGCGGGCGGCAGAGGCAGCGCTTTGTTCAGATCGATAATTCCCTTTTTTCTTAGCCGTTCCAGTACCTCTTTCTTTTTACGCGCCATCTCACCCATCGTATAGGTGGGATCCACGTCCCTGATATTCAGGCTCAGGCCGTAGACTTCATGATATGTTACGGCGACAAGGACAAGCACATTCATACCCGGCTTCAGGGATTCTCCGGTCGTCTTTTCGAATTTATGGCTCACTTTTCTGTATTCATACGCCCAGATCACCGCCTTCTGCTGTGCTAATGTCCTGCCGTCGGATTTCTCGACAAGCTCAAGATAGCAGTGGCCCCTCTGGTTACACTTTAAATCCGCTATCTCTGCTGTCACCCAGTAATTATCAGGCAGCGCGTAACTGAGCGCGGATTTTATGAGGCTGTTCAGTTCAGCGAGGCTGTAGGATGATCTGTTTTTCGTCGTATTTTCCATGGTCTGTCCATGTATTGAGATTATCAAATTTAATTTAAGTCTGCAAGAAACAGATTTCGACCGTATGCTGCCGTTGGGTTAAAGTTGTTTAACCCGGTCTATCCGCATTCCGTGAGTTTCAGAGTCTCTTCGGGAAGAGACCGGATTTTAGAATAATGCGTAAATAAACGGCGCTACGGCAGAGCCTTGAGTAAAGACTATCAGGGCGCCCAGCAGCACAAGAAACACGACTATAGGCGCTATCCACCACTTCTTGCGCTCCCTGAGAAAGTCCCAAACCTCAACCAGAACAGATAACTTGCTCATTGCATAAACCTCCCCTTAAAAAAATCCGCAATTGCTTTCCCTACAATATAGTGCCCATTGTTATTGAAATGAATATCATTGGGGACATATATATCTTCTGTTTCCTGTCTTACGTACGATCTTAGTATTGGCAGCATATCAAGATATGGAATCGAATGAGCTTTCGCGAATTCCCGCACATATTTTTGAGGCAGAGTAACATCATAGTCCTTGCCCGTTAATGATGCCGCGTAAACCTGTTCTTCATACGGGATTGCAACAATTACTAATTGAATATTATGTTCAGAGACGACTTTTCTGATATTATCCAGATCCCTCAGGGCAAGGTCCCTGGCCTTGAGGGCAACTTCGGGATAATCTTTTGTGCTCCAGAATGACTGCGCGCCGAACAACTTGCTTGCACTAAAATCAAAGCCTGCTTCCGAGCGCCTGTTGCCGGCTAAATGCATAGAGATAAGTCTGTCGAAACGGCGGAAAATAGCCGATTTTTTCAGGTAGTCTTTAACCGATGTTTTTTTTCTGAATGCTTCGGGAATGATCTTCTTCTCGACCGAGTCATTCCAGACCGCAATACCATCGACCATTTTATATTTATTCATGCCAAAATACGCGTCTCTAAAATCATTGCCGTTGTAAAACACCAGGATTACATAGTCAGGCTTGAAGGCGAGCACCCTTTCCCTGAGTTGCAGCTCTATATCAGGAGGCCCGACACCAGGTACGCCAAAGTTCAGGACCTCATACTCTTCCGGATTCATCTGGGAATCAAAGACACCGACCAATGTCTTCTCTGGTGTATCAGCCCATACCCCGAAGGTGAAGGAATCCCCTACAAATGCTATCCGGGTCTTTTTAAGCGGATTTTCCCGGGAGACCTCCTTCCACCACATACCATCAGAATTCGTCTTTATAACTATTTCTTTCGAGCCCAGCTTTGTCACGATGTTTGCGTCAGGCTTTACCAGGTATGACCCGGTCTCATTCGGGTTTTCCGTTAAAAGCCCCTGTATTCTCGCCGGCTTCGGCTCTATAAGTCTGAGGACGCCTTCCGCGGCAATGAAACATATCAGCAAGGTTACAACCAGTACTGCCAGATTCATTACTTGACGTTTTTTAGCAAAGAAGACAAATGTGAACCCGGTTGTGATCAGAAATATATCAATAACCCCTATAGCTATTCTGGTATTGGCCCTCAGGTTTCCATCGGGACTGAATATTAGCGCAAGTAACCATTCATTGCTGATCACTCCAGCTATTATAAAAAAGACGCCTGTCGCCAGTACGATTTTTTCTGTAGTGCTAAAACTGTCTTTCATAATCAGACTTTTTAACTTTTTCCTTCCTTCTGGGAATCCAGTAACTGCCGCCGGGGGTTTTATCAATCTTCAGCCGTAACAAATCCCGGTTAAGTAGCCGCGCAAGAAGTCCAAGGGGGGTAACTACCAGAAAAAACAGGACAAACAGGATCAGCCTTGTCATTACCCATCCCATAACGACGGCCAGACTCATCCAGACCTTGTGGAGGGGCTTTAACAGGTTAGGCAGAAACAGACCAAGCGCGAAAAAAACGCCTGAAACAATCAGGAAATACAGATAATGATCTTTATCACGCCATAAAAACAGTCCTCCCAGTAACCCGGCGACAATACCCATTGTCAGGCCGAAGCTTCGCAGGTCTTTCTTTTGACTCTTAATATTTCTGATTTCGTCGATAATCACTGGTCTCTCCCTCAATCAAGCTCAAACTCTTTGCGCCAATCCGTATCTTCTTCCAAAGGTTTTTGCTTCTTCTTGTCTAAAAGAAAGTTGCCCATAATCAGGTAGTCCATGTTAGTACGCATAAAACAGAGGTAAGCATCTTCGGGACTACAGACAATCGGCTCGCCCCTGACATTGAATGATGTATTGATAACGACCGGGCAGCCGTATTTTTCATCAAGCTTCTTTATCATATCGTAATATAAGGGGTGTGTCTCTCCGTCCACCGTCTGAATTCTGGCAGAGTAATCTACATGCGTGACAGCGGGAATACTGGAACGCACGGCATTTAATTGCTCGATACCGAAGAGCCTCTTTTCCTCATCCGTCATCTGACGGCGGATCTCCTTTTTTACGGGGGCCACCAGCAGCATGTATGGACTTTCCCTGTCGAACTCAAAGAAATCCGAAGCCCTCTCTTTCAGGACCGAGGGCGCGAAGGGGCGGAAACTCTCCCGGAACTTTATCTTCAGGTTCATCAGCTCCTGCATCTTCGATGAGCGGGGGTCCCCGATAATAGACCTGCTCCCCAATGCGCGTGGGCCAAATTCCATGCGCCCCTGAAACCAGCCTATCACATTCTCCTCTGCGATCAGGTCGGCGATCTTTTCAGGGATAGCGTTATCGTCCAGCAATGTATAAGGTATATCCTGTTTTTCCAGATATCCGGAGATGTAATCATTCTCAAATGCAGGACCCAGGTATGTGCCCTGCTGAGAATCCTTCCTGTCATCGGCAACCCTGGGGTTCTCCAGATACTGATACCAGGCAAACATGGCGGCGCCAAGGGCCCCACCGGAATCCCCGGCAGCAGGCTGTATCCAGATATTTTCAAAAGGCCCCTCGGTCAGAATTTTACCATTGGCAACACAATTCAGCGCCACACCCCCGGCCAGACAGAGGTTTTTATGTCCTGTTTCCCTGTGTATATGGCGGGACATCCTGAGCATAACCTCTTCAGTCACTTCCTGAACAGACCTGGCCAAATCCATATGCCGCTGTTCAAGTGTTGACTCAGGTTTCCTTCGGGGGCCACCGAACAGACCGTCAAATTTTTTGTTAGTCATGGTCAGTCCGGCGCAGTAATTGAAATACTCCATGTTCAGCCAAAAAGAGCCGTCTTCTTTAAGATCCATCAACTCCGAGAGGATTACATCTTTATACCTTGGCTCTCCATAGGGGGCCAGCCCCATCACCTTGTATTCGCCGGAATTAACCTTGAATCCAGTGTAGTAAGTAAAGGCCGAATAAAGGAGACCCAGGGAGTGAGGAAAATGGATCTCGGAGAGGATATTGACTTCGTTGTCCTTTCCGACCCC
>JAYWMP010000205.1:0-2507 GCA_035873255.1 Nitrospirota bacterium | reverse complement strand
GATTTTCCCGCCTTTTCTGTTTTTATGTAAAATACGGACCTTGGTCCCTAAATGTTTAATCAGTTTTTCTTCGAGCGACAGGATCTGCGGATCTTTCGTCGGCATTGTTTTCCGTGAGTTTGAGCTTTTATTCATCAACTGCTCTGTTTCTCTCACACTAAGACCGTTTTTAATGATTTTCCGTGCGCTTGATATCTGATCTGTTCGGTCTGCGATTGACAATAAGGCCTTTGCGTGACCCATGCTTAATGCGCCGCTGTACAGCATGGATTTAATTTCATCCGGCAACTTTAAAAGCCGCAGGTAATTAGCAACGGTGGCCCTGTCTTTCCCTACCCTGGCCGACATTTCCTCCTGTGTCAGATTAAATTCCTGCATCAGGCGGTTGAATGCCTCGGCAGTCTCTACGGGATTGAGGTCTTCACGCTGAATATTCTCTATCAGGGCGATTTCAAGGGAAGTTCCTGATGCGACATTCTTGATCAATGCCGGAAGTTTCAGGAGTCCGGCAAGCGTTGCGGCCCTCCACCGGCGTTCACCGGTAATAAGATTAAAGGAACCGTCCCCGTTCCTGGAGACGATAATCGGTTGTAAAACCCCTTTTTCCTTTATCGACGATGAAAGCTCTTCAAGTGCTTTTGTGTCAAAAAACTTCCTCGGCTGCTGTTTACCGGGCCGTATACGGTCAATATCTATATATAACAGCTCTTCTCCCTTTTCAGGGATAAGGGCATTAAGCCCTTTGCCCAACGCCGTTTTCATCTAATATCTCCTTTGCCAGTGATAGATAACTCTGCGCTCCACGAGACCGGACATCATAAAGCATTACCGGCTTGCCGTGGCTCGGCGCCTCGCCCAGGGCAACGTTTCTCGGTATTATCGTCCGATACACCTTATCCCCGAAATGTTTTTTGATTTCGGTTAAAACCTGGTGTGACAGGCTGTTTCTTGTATCAAACATGGTGAGTAAAATTCCTTCAATATCAAGGCCGGGATTAAACGCCCCTCTAACAAGACGCAGGGTCCTGGTCAGGAGTCCCAGACCCTCGAGTGCGTAATATTCGCATTGCACCGGCACAATGACGGATTCAGCTGCCACAAGCGCGTTTAATGTTAATAGACCGAGAGAAGGCGGGCAGTCGATGAATATATAACGATAAGTGTTTTTTACCTCTGCTAACGCAGATGCCAGAATTCTCTCGCGTTCTTCCCTGACGACAAGCTCAATCTCTGCTCCCAGCAGGCCGAGACTGGATGGAACGAGCATCAGATGCTCCACTGATGTTTTCATTGAGGCATCACTGATGCCGCATGTTCCCGAAAGAACCTCGTACAATGTCTTATCGAGACCGTCTCTCGAGATACCAAGCCCTGAAGTTGAGTTTCCCTGCGGGTCTGCGTCAATAATAAGGATTTTCTCTCCCGAAAGGGCGATAGAAGCGGCAAGATTAATAGCAGTAGTTGTTTTACCCACCCCACCTTTTTGATTGACGATAGCTAAAGTTTTATTCATAAGGATTCGACGTATTATAGCATGTTACGATTTTATGAAGCCATAAAATTCAATTTTTCTCAATTAAGGACAGTCTTTCGCCCTCAATAAGCCGGATTTGCCGCAATCCCTTGCCGTTGCCTGCTCGTAATACTATATCGAAAATTCCGGACAGAGGGTCCCGTGGGTACAGAGGCGTTGCATAATATTTCGGGCTGAAGGGAACTGCTTGCCGGAATATTTCCTGATTGTTCCACGTGGAACAATCGTAATTACCTCTATTAAGCGGGCATCAACAACCGATTGAAAAGACAGGATTCTCGATGTAAGTCCTCGCGAGAGTCGCGTCGACCCACTCAACAGACAGCCGGAGTAGAAGATAGAGAGACTGAAATTATAAACGGTGGCTATTTGAGGTCAAAGATTTTAAACAGCTTGAGACTTAACGGGGTCAAGGAATACCCTTTTTTATCATTGCTGTAAATAAGGTGCATTTCCTTGAGCTTACGCATATTCTGCTTTACCGTAATGGCAGGTAGCTTCAGGAGTTTCTCGAGGTCCCGGGAAAACAGGGATCCCCTGGCTGATAAATTCTCAAGGGTCTTGATGATCCATGGCGGACGTGAACTCTCCTCCAGATTTAAAATTTTTTCTTTAATTTCAAAGAGTTCTATCGGCGTTACACTCCCCTTAAGCTTTTTACTGTCTTCAATATCCTCGCCCACATACTCAAACTCAACCATTACAGCGGATTCCGACTTGAAATCAACCTTCCTCTTGGCTTCCGCTTCATATTCGCCCCTGAACTGATGGATGCTCCTGCAGCCGCACTTTTTGATATCATCGACCGTTATTTCAGCGAGTTTTATGAAATTTACATCGATTATCTTCACCAGTCCAAGATTATAGGACCTGTAAAGCTTGTTGATCTGTACCGTGAGTGTATCCCAGTCTCTGAAAGATAAGGTGATTGTTCCTGCCTTTATTGCTTCATGATATTTCAGTGCGAATGGAA
>JAYWMP010000195.1:0-3576 GCA_035873255.1 Nitrospirota bacterium | reverse complement strand
CTGGATTCCCGCTCAAAGGACCGCGGGAATGACAGCGATAAATTAGGTGATAAATTCTGAATATATACCGACAGATAAGCCTGAAGAACCTATTTAATAAGGTATACAGAAGCAGGCAATAAAATGCCTGCTTTTTTTATTTGGAAATCCCGGAGATACTATCAGATCTGGCGGTATTCCTTCAGTAGAGCGGGGTACATCATCGGGTTGAAGAGGATATTGATCATGAAATTGCATTCGTGCGTGCAGAAGCATTTGTTGTTGCGGATATCATTTATGATCTTGAGCGCCTTGTCTGTCCGGGCGACCCTGGCCATGTCAAGGCCGTAATCCCTCACATTGCCGAAACTCTTCGTCAGAATCTCGCACGGGAAGACATCGCCGTTTTCGGTCAGGACCAGGTTCAGCCTGCCGGCGTAGCAGGGAATCAGCCACTTGTTTTCCATTCTGGTTTGGTGGATAAGCCGGCGCTGTACAATGTCTTGCGCGGCCTTTATTCTGGCCCCCCTGAAACGGTAGACCCTGGCTGTTCTGTTCTTCTGGTTCGTCTCCAGCCGGTCTATGGCATGATAGTATTTTTCGAGATAGACGTTCTTGTAACTGGTGTCCGAGAGGTTGCCCCGCACAAGGGAGATTGTGTGGGTTTTTATGTTTTCCAGTCCGCTTACAAACTCTATGATACCGTCCATGTCATCCTGGTTCTCCGAACAGAAGACTGTATTGATTCCGAGTTCGAAGTTGGGATACTTCTCCAGCAGTCCTTCGAGTCTATGATAGGTCCTGATTGTATTTTCGAAACTCCCCGGTGTATTGCGGACCCTGTCATGCGCCCCGTTCAGTCCGTCGAGCGAGAGCTTTACGGCAACAACACTCTTTTCGCAGTATTGAAGTATCCGCTCCATCCTCTCGCCGATCAGATCGGGAAGCATGCCGTTGGTGGGAAAGAGCATTATGGAAGGCCTGTTGTTGTCGTAGAAGACTTTGCTTATCTCGACAAGGTCTTTTCGCAGGTGTATCTCCCCCCCGGAAAAGGCAAGCCAGAGCAGTTTGCCCATGGATGAGGATATCCTGCCGATCTCATCAAGTGTCAGCTCATTTGATTCGGCCTGGTCATCGGTGCTCTTGAGATAAAAACAGAACGGGCACTTTGAGTTGCACCTCTTCGTCAGGAAGAATGTCAGGTGGATCGGCCTTCTCTTCCAGAGTATATCGCTTACGTGTGATAACGGCGAATAGGACATTTATGCCCCCCTTTTCAGGAAATATTGCGCTATGCCGATGAAAGCACCCACGCCTACCGCAAGCGGATAGATCATTGTGTAGTATATAACGGCGGACACGGCAAAGAATATGCCGTTGGTCTCATAAAAAGCCCTTATAAGGTTCCTGTTTATGTAGAGGTTAAAGCCGATTACCAGCGGTAGGGGCAGTAGAAAAAATGTTTTTCCTGAAAACAGCCATGATATTAACAGAAGAAGACCCAGGAAATATGTAGCGACATTGGCCTTCAGCTCCACGGATGCCGTGCCGGAATCGGCAAGCACGTCCTTGTTGTTTAATGAGTATATAGTCCAGTACCTCGATTTTTTGACGGCATTCGCGAGAGAGATCGTCATGGAGTAGTTGAATATATGCCGCACAAGCATATCAGGCCTCATCACAAGCCTGTAACCGGCCCTGCGTATCCTGTGGCTGTATTCCACATCTTCGATGATCGGCATAAAGACTTCGGGAAAGCCGCCTGTCTTTCTGAATGTCCCGGCGTCGATGGCCATTGCATGTGTTGCTATGTAGTCGGGGTTCTCAGGATTCTTGATCTCCGAGTAATTCACGAATATGGACTGGAAGATACTGAAGAACCTCCGGTCATAAGGCATGCGGGTGTACGTGCCGCCTATGACGGCGTCAGCACCTTCCTCTGAGATGGCCTTCGCAGCTATCGACAGGGCGTCTTCTTTCATAACGCAGTCGGAATCAGTGAAGAAGATGATGTCGCCCTTGCTGTTTAACGCGCCTGTATTCCTCGCAACTGAAGCGCCCGAGTTTTTTTCCAGCCGGATAAACCTGCAGGGGAATTTCTTTATCTCTTCAACTGAATTGTCGGTTGAGCCGTCATCTACGACTATGACCTCGAAATTGTCGTAACTCGAGGCGTAAGCGGCTTCAAGGCACTTGCCGATTGTGTCGCCCCCATTGTAGTTTGGAATTACTACGGAAATCATTTTGTTCATAACGTGGTCATTCTATTATGCAATAAACAGGACATTCTATGCCAGTTTAATTTTTCAGGGGCAGCTTTTTTGTGAACATGAATATGGTATTAAAACCGGACGTCTCCTGTTTCCCTTCAGCGGTTTTTTATTTAATATCCGAAATCCAGGCCGATCGCACTGAACCACGCGGGTTTGGGTGTGCCATCCAGTTCGCGTAGTCCCATACCGTTGAATCTGATAAACAGGAGCGCCATGTCAATACCCATATCCGCTATGATTTGTAGTTCCTGCTCTGAAAGGAGATCCAGCAACTCCGGCTGAAAGTAATCTGTTTCATGCAGAAAGATCCATGTTATTAACTCAGGCTGGACCTCCGACATCAGCCTTGGCAGCGCCTCGACAAACCTGGCCTGGTCTTCCAGGCTTCCGGTCCCGTCACTTGACCACCCTATTTCGGAGAAGAGGATGGGCGTATCGGGGAAGACAGTGCGTACAGCGCCATACCAGCTGGCGGGTATTTCATCAATTGATGCATAGTGTCCTTCATTTACAAGCCACGCAGGATAAGAGGTGAAGGCGATATAATCGTATGGACCCAGATCAGAGGGAAGATCGAACTGTTGTTGCGACACGAAAAGACTGTAATGATATGAGACTCCAACCTTTGTTGCCGGTGAAATTTCTTTTATCAACCGGTAGGCTTCCCGGTAAAGTGTCTTGTAATTATCCCATTCCTCCTTCGCCCAGAAATACATGAAGTTTGCTTCCGTCGACAGGTTCATGTAGTCGGGTTGCAATGATGCGAACATCTCAACGTCTTCCAGGTATTTCGCCCTGGTTCCGGGATCGGCGAAAGTGGTCGGAAGTCCGCCCGGCGGCTGGGGCTGTCCAAAGCTCTGGATCGACAACTGGACAAAGCTTTTGAGGCCGACCTGCTGTATGAGCCACTGTTGAGTCAGGCGAAACTGCAGAGACTCCTGTCTCGCCCAATGCCATATAAAACTTCCATGGCTGCCGAGGGTTATTGCTTCAGCCAGCGCGTCGGTAAGGTCTTCTACCGAACTGTTAGGGGCGTTCGCCATCGTGATATTGACCCCCAAAGGTGTATTGTCTTTTGCAATTGCGGTAAGGGGAGATAATGTGATAATCAGACCGGCGATGAGTATCCAGAGTCCCAGGCTGACAGGTCTGTTCATCCTTTCGCGCGGTAAGAATTTTTTGCTAGCCATAGCGTCTCCTTTTTTCTGCTGTTTATCTTTCCGGGGGATTTGAATTATACGTGAGATTGAAGTGGCCTCGTGACAATTTTTCAGCATTTTTAACACCTTTTCCTTTATAAGATATTATTATACGTAAATAGTAG
>JAYWMP010000097.1:0-4778 GCA_035873255.1 Nitrospirota bacterium | reverse complement strand
ATTTTATTAGCCATCTTTACCTTCCCAACAATATTTTGGTTCCGGGATTCATATTTAACTTTTCTGTTTTATAGTAATTACAGTCAAAATCCTCGCAATATCTTTTCTTACCGCCCTGATACGCATGGGATTCTCTATCTCTCCGGTCGCCTGCTGGAATCTGAGATTGAAGAGTTCTTTCCTGAGCTCCTGTTCCTTCTTCAGAAGCTCATCGACAGTCTTTTCCTTGAGTTCAGCAGCCTTCATATCACTACTTCCTCTCTTTTTACAAACTTTGTCGAAACCGGCAATTTATGAGAAGCAAGCCTCAGCGCCTCTTTCGCAGTGTCTTCATCAACTCCGGACATTTCGTATATGATTCTCCCGGGCTTCACCACGGCAACCCAGTACTCAGGAGCACCCTTTCCTTTTCCCATCCTGGTTTCAGCCGGCTTTTTTGTTATCGGCTTATCCGGGAAGACCCTGATCCAGACCTTGCAGCCCCTTTTTACATGACGGTTAATCGCTATTCTCGCTGACTCTATCTGTCTGCTTGAAATCCAGCCCGGCTCGAGCGCCTTCAGTCCGTATTCACCAAACGACACTTCCGAACCTCTGTAGGCCTTACCGTTCATATTGCCTTTTTGCGTCTTCCTGAACTTAACTTTCTTCGGCATTAACATATGATCAAACCCCTTAAATTGTAGCTGTTTCTAACGCAGGCTTTGCAGCCTCCGGCAGTACGTCACCTGAATACACCCAAACTTTCACTCCGATAATCCCGTAAGTCGTCCTGGCAAGGGCATTGCCATAATGAATATCGGCCCTGAATGTATGTAGCGGCACCCTTCCTTCACGATACCACTCCGTCCTCGCTATCTCGGCACCGGCCAGCCTGCCCGCACATGAAATCTTGATTCCCTGCGCCCCGAATCTCAACGCCGACGCAACCGCTTTTTTCATGGCCCTTCTGAAGGCGACTCTCTTTTCAAGCTGAAGCGCTATATTCTCGGCAACCAGCTGTGCATCCACCTCCGGCTTCCTTATCTCCTTGATATCCACCGATGCCTGCTTCCCTGTAACCGCCTCGATCTCTTTACGGAGCTTTTCCACCTCCGCACCTTTTTTCCCTATTACTATTCCCGGTCTGGCGGTATATATTATTAACCTGATTTTCTGGCCGGCACGTTCAATCTCAATCTTTGAGATTCCCGCATGAAACAGTTTTTTCTTAATCTCTCTTCTGATGTTTATGTCTTCAATCAGCTGTGCCGCGTACCCTTTTTTCAGGTACCAGCGCGAATCCCATGTTCTGATTATACCCAGCCTGTTTCCTGTCGGATGTGTCTTCTGGCCCAAAATTTCCTCCTGCTTACTTATCTGTTAGTGTCAAAGTTATATGACATGTCCTTTTTCTTATAACATTTGCTCTGCCCATGGCCCGCTGCTGTATCCTCTTCATGACCGGACCCTGGTCCACAAACGCCCTACTGATTAACAACGACTCAGAATCTATATTGGCATCTTTATTTTCCGCGTTAAACATAGCGGCCTTCAGTATTTTCTCTATATGACCTGAAGCCCTGTAAGGCATGAACTTCAGAGACAGCAGCGCCTCGCCGGCCTTCTTGCCCCTGATGAGATCGATCACCCTCCGGGCCTTTCTGGGGGTTATTCTCGCATGTTTTAATTTTGCTTTGGCTTCCATTGAAATCAACCCCTTACACTTGTAGTCTTTGACGAGCCCACATGGCTCCTGAAAGTCCTGGTCGGTGAAAATTCTCCAAGCTTATGTCCAACCATATTCTCAGTCACGTATACAGGGATGAACTTTCTGCCATTGTGAACAGCAAATGTATATCCTATGAAATCGGGTAATATAACAGAACGCCTTGACCATGTCTTGATAAGCTTCCTCTCTCCCGAGTCGCTTAGTGCCTGCACCTTTTTCATCAGCTTTTCATCAACAAACGGGCCTTTTTTTAATGACCGTGGCAATTTACTTCCTCCTCTTTACTATATACTTGTCTGTTTTCTTGTTATGTCTTGTCTTAATACCTTCAGGCTTACCCCATGGCGAACAAGGGGGTCTTCCACCGGAGCTTCTTCCCTCACCTCCACCCAGAGGATGGTCTATTGGATTCATGGCGACTCCCCTGACAGTCGGCCTTTTCCCCTTCCATCTGGTCCTTCCGGCCTTGCCTATAGAGATATTTTCATGGTCGGCGTTGCTCACCTGCCCGATTGTGGCCATACACCGGTTTACTATGCGTCTCACTTCGCCGGATGCAAGCTTTATCTGAACATACTTTTCATCCTTTGCGATCAACTGCGCCGAGGTCCCGGCGCTTCTTACCACTTTTGCTCCCTGTCCCGGATTAATCTCTATATTATGGATAAAAGTTCCCAGGGGAATGTCACTCAGCGGAAGGGCGTTTCCGGTCTTGATTTCCGCGCCCTTTCCCGATACGACTTCATCACCGGCGTTTAATCCCGAAGGCATAATTATATATCTTTTATCACCATCTTTATATTTTAAAAGTGCAATACGCGCCGACCGGTTGGGGTCGTACTCTATCGTATCCACTATAGCAGGGACCCCGAATTTATCCCGTTTAAAATCAATAATTCTGTACTTTCTCTTGTTGGCCCCGCCTCTATGCCAGACAGTAATACGGCCCTGGTTATTTCTTCCCCCCGACTTCTTTATCGGCCTGACAAGCGACTTTAACGGCTTGTCAGCTGTTATTTCGGCAAAATCCGAATCCGTGCGGAATCTCTTGCCGGGGGATGTTGGATTATTTTTCCTGATTCCCATTATACCCCCTCAATAAAGTCAAGTTTTTCACCCTCTTTTATAGTAATTAAGGCCTTCTTCCTGTCAGACCTCTTACCCAGGGACTTTCCATGTCTCTTCCATTTCCCAAAAACCTTTATCGTCGCCACTTTTTCGACTTTCACCTTGAATATACGCTCAGCGGCCGCTTTAATCTCTATTTTGTTAGCATCCATCGAGACTTCAACAAGTATCTTGTTTTCAGCTTCCTTCAGACTGCTACCTTTTTCCGTAAACAACGGTTTCTTAATTACTCCGTATATATCTTTCATTTCTCGTCCGTCTCCACGAGTTTCTCGACTGATTGCCTGGTCATCAGCATCCGACTGTGCACGGCCACTTCATAAGGATTCAAGTCCGACACCCGTTGCACCGTCACCCCCGGAATATTCCTGGCCGATCGCAGAACCACGTCATTATTTTCCGGCAGCACTATAAGCGTACTCTTTCCCTCGAGACCCAGGCTTTTCAGTATAGCAACCATATCCCTGGTTCGGGGACTCTCAATGGCTATTTCGTCAATTATAATAACCTCACCATCCGCCAGCTTCCCGGAGAGCGCCGCCTTTAGCGCCAGTTTCTTTGCCTTCCTGGGCAAGGCATGTGAATAATCCCTCGGCTGAGGACCGAATACAGTTCCGCCACCTCTCCACAACGGTGAGCGTGAACTTCCAGCCCTCGCCCTGCCGGTATGCTTCTGCTTCCATGGCTTCTTTCCTCCGCCCCTCACCATTCCCCGGCTTTTGACGGCATGAGTCCCCTGCCTCTGGTTGGCCAGATAGCATACTATCGCGCTATGCAGAACTCCCGTACTGGCCTTTACGCCGAATATATCGTCGGGAAGGTCCATCTTGCCCGCTGAATTATTATTCTTATCCTTTATATCGATTTCAGCCATTTTATTTTTCCTTTCTGATTTCGAGATAAGTCCCCTTGGCGCCCGGGACAGCTCCCAAAATTAGAAGCAGATTCTGTTCGGCCCGGACATCAATTATCTTCAAATTCTTCATTGTGACCCTTTCAGACCCCATATGACCGGGCATACCTTTGTTTTTCCAGACCCTGGAAGGGTACGAACTCGCGCCTATCGATCCGGGCGCCCTGTTAAACATAGAGCCGTGAGAACCGGGGCCACCGGCATAATTATGTCTTTTCATAACACCCTGAAAACCCTTGCCCTTTGAGATTCCGGAAACAGATACGATATCTCCCTTACTGAATCTCTCAACCGTGATCATTTCACCTGTCTTGAGATCGCCCATCTGAAACTCTCTCAGAATCCTGTATGGTTTCAAGTCAGCTTTCCTGAAAACTCCCATCATCGGCTTATTGACATTTTTAACTTTCTTCACTTCTGAATAGCCGACCTTGATCGCTTCATATCCATCATTTTCCCTGGTTTTGACCTGAATGACACAGCACGGTCCGGCTGCCACTACCGTGACGGGACACATCTTTCCGTCTTCATCTATGACCTGAGTCATTCCCAGTTTTTTGCCCAAAATCTCTGTCATAATTTGATCTCCACATCAACTCCGGCAGCAATCTCCAGCTTCATGAGCGCGTCCACTGTCTGCGGTGTTGCATCATGTATGTCAATCAGTCTTTTATGTGTCCTTATCTCAAATTGCTCTCTCGACTTTTTATCGACATGAGGTGATCTGAGCACCGTTATCTTACTGATATGCGTGGGCAACGGCACCGGGCCTGCTACCCTCGCTCCTGTCCTCTGAGCAGTATCAACTATCTCCCTTACGGAACTGTCAAGGACCCTGTGATCGTAAGCGCGTAATTTTATTCTTATTTTTTGATTCACGTTTACTCCAGCACCTCGGTAACGACACCGGCGCCAACTGTACGGCCACCTTCTCTTATCGCAAACCTCAATTCCTTCTCCATCGCTATCGGCGCTATCAACTCAACCGTTATGCTTACGTTATCTCCAGGCATTACCATCTCTACT